>JAMJFV010000061.1 GCA_023544495.1 ANME-2 cluster archaeon | reverse complement strand
CGTGCGGAGGGATTTTAACCCTTGTATAGACATACCTATTTTTATTCCAATGTCTAGTTTATTATCTTTCTCTCTTGTGCTTCAAGGCACGCGTCACCTATACCCCGGAATTAATTCCCGGGCCTGTAAACAATACTCTTCACCCTGATTTTTCATCTTGTCCGTCTGAAACATTATACTCCACACATCCACCTATAACCACATCCTATAAAAATCACCCCATCCCACCACTTTACCCGGAAAACCCCGCCCCCTGCCCGCCCTTGATCTCAAGAACAAATCCGGTGGCGGCAAGGGACACCTGGGCAGACTAGACTTTTACTCAAAAGACCCGGAGCTCGTCAAACAACTGCAAAATATGCTGGTAACACCGGGCTGCGACCTGGGCACCTACGGCCCGGATAAGGACGGAGTGGATTGGGCCTTCGGGAGTTTTAATGAAACGGCAGTAAATGATTTCCAGGAAAAGAACCGGGACCAATAGGAACCTATCGGTCATTTGGGAGTTTAGAAAATGTTGTAAACTTTGAAATCAACCCCTTTAAAATCTATTTAATAGAAACAGATTGTTTCAGCTTAATTAGTTGATTATTAATGATAACTCCATCAAGCCCAATCTCCTGTGCAACAACAAAAGCATCATGTGGATCATGGACAATCGGTTTTCCCCTAACGTTAAACGAAGTATTGATCAATCCAATAGTTCCGAACTTATCATACATCATTTTCAGCAAAGAATACAGAAATGATTGCTCCTTATCATCACTGCGTACTATCTGAGGTCTTACACTACCATCCGTATGAACCACCCCCTTCAATCCTGCAACATATTCATCCTTTACTCTGTATTGTCCCATCATATACGAAGCAAAATTACCTTCCATAACAACATCATCGAATATAGCATCAGCAACAATATCAGCGATAACTGGTGCTATCGGTCGATACCATTCGCGTTTCTTAATGCCCTCACTCACCTTTTTTCTCAAATCCACATTATCCGCTCTTGCAATAATACTCCGGTGTCCCAATGCCCGTGGTCCAACCTCGGCTGCACCCATACAGATTCCAACAAAGTTACCTGCCTGGACAAAATCAGCAACATCCTCTATGCTAAAAGACAGCGATTCCGGATATGTGGGTACATCGAATGAATTAAGGAACGGCGAATGCAATTTTACACATTTTTTATCCAGCCATTCAAGATATGCCACAGCCCCAAGAGCTAAACCTGAATCATTCGATGCAGGAGTCACATATATCTTTCTGAAAAGACCGCTTTGTTCCAGTCGAGTATTCGTTATGATATTCAAGCTCGCTCCACCCCCATAATACAGGTATTTTGCACCCGTTTGAACAGCCCAATATTTGATATAGCTACAAATTGTTTCTTCAAATTCGTCTTGAATGCAACTGGCAATATCCATACAAAATTGGTTATGGCTATCGAATACATCAAAATGGGTATCAAAACGCTCATTGATTATCCCCAGCATCTTGGATTTGCTACCTTTAAAGTCCAAAAACCAATTATTTTCCTTCAGCCATTCAGCGATATCTGGTCTGCTTGTCCCATACGAACTGTACCCCATCAATTTTCCAGGGCTTGCAAGATGGTCACCAGGATTATGATTTAGTATGAAATTTACAAGAGGGTTTATTCCAAAGTTGTTGACCGCTGTTTTTGTTTTATTCCATGTATATTCAAGACACTGGATTGTCTTCCCATCATAATACCACACAGATGAAATAGATTCACTTGCCCCACCATCAATATGAACAAGAAGACTCTCTGGCTGAAAATCACCAACAAACGGCAATATAGATGCTATGTGAGCAAATTCATGTGACATGATTTGTGCTTCCACGTATTTGCGCCTTAAACCATCAGGATAAAATCGACACATCGCCGGTGACACAATATTTTCAACATTAATTTCACCAGAAGGTTCTATTCGCAGACTTCCATCAGAAGATATAAACGAATTACCCATAAAAGAATTGACAGACACAAAACGAACTGTTTCTTCGGTATGAGCATATTTTTCTAACAATGATGAAATAAACACAGACAGGCGATTATCATGTTTTACACCTGTAAACCGCTCTAACTGCACAACCGTAACAATCTCCCCATCTTTCATTACAGCTATGCTATGGTCATGGGTAGCACAGGTACTTTTGCCCTTGTACATGGTATCATGGATGCCATATATTCCAATAGTTATCATGTGAATCACTCCAACAGCCATCTGTGTACAGCAACAACATCTGGCTCAGGAACCCCTAGACGTGTCAAAACCTTATCAATCCCGCCCAATTCTTCGATTCTACCAAAAAATGCATCCGTATCTTTATTGGTTATGTCCATACCGGATGCAAGAAAATCCTTATATGCCAATTCCACAGGAACTCCCGCTGCCAGACTTGCTAATGCAATCAAAACCCCTGTCCTGTCCTTCCCATTATGACAGTGCACTAATGTGGGTATTCCATCAGCAAGGAGTGAGAAAAACTCCCTGACTACTTTTGAATTATCAAGCAGGTCAGCATGCAGTATGCCAGTAGTTGGACCAAGAACTTTCCCTGTATCATTTTTCGGATCCATGGCGAGATGCACAACCTCAACGTGACTGGTAGTATAGTCCGAATAAGGATATCTTGCCCGTTCATAGGCACAGCGCAGATCTATTATCCTATTGATTCCAAGTCGTTCAAGTAATACATCATACTCCCGCTGCCCCTCGAATCTTGATAATGTAGAAGCCCGAAACAACCTGCCTTCATTGAAAGTATCTGGCATGACCCATGCAACATCACGCAAGTTCCATACCATATCCCTGTTCAATATATCCTGAAGCATGCTGGAAACCTCTTCCGTTGATCGTGTCAATACGCTATACTTAGACTTCAGTTTAAAGTATTCAGACAAAAACTCTGCTTTAAGGGCGATTAAAACCGGCCTGGCTTTTGATATCTCTAAAGGTGCACATAACCGCTCAGTAGCCCTGCGCTGATTTGTACCCATGTTTTCCAGCAATCTTCGTGGGGTATAAAGGAACGCATCGTCATCCTGTTCCAGCTGAACAAGCCTTCCATATCGCGTCAATGACAGATTGAAATTGAAGTAAAACCGGAACACATCATTCTGTCGTGCATACCTCGATGCCGCTTCGAACGATTCAATGAACTTTTCAACCTCATTACTGACATGAATTGACAGATCAGAGTCTTTCTCATCATTAGACCATGCCTCAAACACCTGCATGAGAATTCCTTCATTGTCCACAAGAACAGCATTCTCAGGATTAGAGATTCTTGAACTACGATATGCAACTTCAATATCTGAAGCATCACCCACAGCAGTCATATCAATCTTTAAACAATTGTTAGCCGTCAAAGCCACTCTTTTGTTAGACTCCGGTTTTATGACATGCTTTATTCCGGGTGACATGAACGAAATTCCTGCATCAAGCACATCCGTTATTACTTCCTTTTCCGGAACGAGCAAAACAAGATCAATATCCGCCAACGGCCCCGCATCCCCTCTCGCATGTGACCCGAGCAGTGCCAGGCCACTTACATCAGGATGAGTCCTGGCAAAGGATATCATCTTATCGATAACTATCGATTCACGCATCATCATCACCTATAAAATCCATTAAAGCATTGAACTGTTCATCCAGAGTCATTTCAGATACCATTTCCAGACGGAACAGGTGAATTCCAGATTTAATAGCCCATTCGTTCATCCATGCCAGTTCCACTCCTCTGTGTATCTGTAGTGTAGAATTGCTGATGTCTCCCCAAACATATGGCGCTGGAACATCCTGTGCCCTGCCAGAAGCCCGTTGGATGCAGACATCTAAAGCCGGATCCAGCCAGATCACATATACAGGCATACCGGATTGCACCAGTGCGCCCCGTACAGCATATACATGCGGACCACCACCCGAAAACTCCAGTATCGAAGCTGCAGGAGCACTACATATCTCAATAAACCTTACCCATGCCCTGTATTCTCCCGCAAATGTTCCATCTCCAAACTGGCGCCTGCAATCATCTATGCTAATGAATGGAATCCCCATCCTCTTTGAAACATATTCTGCAAACGTGGTTTTACCCGCACCAAGTGTTCCGATTATCATTATGTTCGGTCCTTTTACCCTTGATGGTGTCAATGCGGGTTTAATCTCCATTACTTCAGCACCGTTTTCGTCAATGATTATCACACGTCCGGCGATATCCTTGCATAGTGCCTGCCCATTGTAGAACGGTTCAATCTCCCTGAACCGTTTTTGGTAAATAGGTGCTCCACTCCTGTCAATATGGAACCATCCACTTTCATCAGACGCCCTTGCAAAACCTTTGTGAAAAACATCAAGGTCGGGGTAAGTTCGCGGGTGTATCTGCCTACCATTTTCATCCATATGTGTGCACATCCCGTCAAGTATCCGCACGACTGCAGAACCTTCTCTAAAATCCCCTGCGTATCTATATCGCTCAGGATAAGCATCCTCTCCATCGGGGAGGATATGATGATAACAACCATCCTCTTCTCGAACTGGACACAAACCGTTCTGGAAATTACCGCACCAGCTAAACCTTCCCTGATACACCGGAGTTCCGTCATCTAATATATGGAACCATTCGTCCCCCATCTGCACGGCTGCCCTTTCTTCATAGTATCCGAAAGTGCGTGTATATCGCTGCTCATAAGCAGGAATCCCATCAGGTCTGATATGGAACCACTTTCCATCCTTTTTTACAGGTGCAAGTCCTGGAGAATGAAATGGAAGCACTTCATCGAACCTGGCGCTGTACATAGCTCCATCCGGCAAGACATGGTGTGTAGAGCAAGGTGATACACGAGATAACTGCCAGTGATGTATGCCGGTTGTAACTTTTTCAGTCACGGCCACATCCCTCCTCTGGCCTTCTCATATTACAGCTCTTACACAGTGAATGGGTCATGTGACCATACAAAAGACTGTAATATTTCACACCTCCCCATATGGCCTCCATACCGCCATTATCCGTTACATACCCGAACATACCGAGTTCCTGACGTTGCTCATCTGGCGCACAGCACGGGTCGAACCGTCCTTCGTGATTAACCCATGCTTCCTTACCAAGGAACGGACATACCCAGTGAGCAGGTATCGTATTATCCTCTATTGGAAGGGGAATAAAATTGTCAAGTATGACCTTCTTCCCATATGGAAGACGGGAATGTTCAGCCACATCCCTGCATTTTTCGACAATCGTGTTCCAGCGTGACCGTGACTCAGCTGACCGTCGTATATCGAGATGTTGCATTTTGGGAGAATGGACCCACAGGTGATGTCCTTTTACCCGTTCAATCCCAAGCTCCGCTGCCAGGCGGACAATATCTTCAAGTTCATCGAGGTTTGTTTCCATGAACGTACACTGCAATGTCAAACAGCAATGATTCCCACCAGATGCAACAATCTCATCACGGACTTCTATGAAAGTGTGAAGGTCATCCAAACGCCTTGAAAAGTCAGACCCGCACATAATATATTCCTGTGTCTTGGGACTTGCTCCGTTCCATGATATTTTAATGTCACTTGTGACCGGACACAATTTTTCAGCCCATTTCTGCGGACCCAGACTGGGCCATGTACCATTTGTTGTGAGATTTATCTGTATGCCGTACTTCGAGGATAGTTCGATAATCTCATCGAAATATCTGTAAAGTAGCGGTTCACCCATTGTAGATGGTATTATCTCGCGCAACCCTCTGGGTGTCATCTGCTCAATGGTTTTACGTATCACGTCAATATCCATAAGGCGATGTGAGTGGTGAGTCTCATCAGCATATTTGCTATGCCCTTCACACATTATACAATGCAGGTTACAATCGTCGGGGTTTGTATCAAATGTGATTCGCCACGGACCTGGGGCACGATTTGTATCCATCTGATTCACCTCCATATGTATGCTTTAATTCTGGATTGACCATCGCATCCTTTTTTTGTGCAAGATGCTCTTCGAATAACCCTGTCATGCGTGCAACATGACCTTTGATATCAGGGATACATCCATCATCAGAATAGAGATAACCTCTTTTTCCAAGGCTTATGATACATTCAGGATCGTTGATGGCGTCCTGCAACCTTCTTGCAAGATCATCCACGTCCCGATGCCTGAAGAGAAGGCCATTGACATCATGTCTGACAAGCTCCCCCATCCCACCGTGGTCTGCTGTTATTACTGGAATGCCTGCCTGCTGTGCTTCATGTATTACTAAAGGAGAATTCTCGTCCCAGACAGACGGTACGACAATCACATCGACATTGTTGAAGACCGATGTGACTATGTCCTCATTCCTGTATTCTGGCAGCCATTCTATTCTGTCCCTGCGGTTCTGAGCAAGGCCCTTTTCAATACGCTTTAATGCAGGAGTATCCGGGTATGTTTCCCTGCCGCATATGAAGAGCCGTGCATTTCCTGTGGTTTTACCGAACGCTTTCAGAAGAATATCCACACCTTTTGAAGGAGATATACGCCCGATATATCCGAACACGAGATTCTTGCCCCGTACCCGCTGTCTTCCGCTCAGGCGGGATGTATCAAAACCGTATGCTTCGAAAACAACTTTTTGAGGGTCAATGTCAAGTTCGGCGATCATCCGTTCACGAATATGGTTTGATGGTGCGATGAACAGGTCAATGAACTCCATCTGATGCCGAATCTCTTGCATCCTGTTTTCTATCCACATCATCCACTGTGATAGGTCTTCGTCTACCTTATCCGGCACTCCTCCCCACATCCTTGACATGCAATGAACTGCACATATGTGGTTGCCCTGGCCCGGACATACTTTCCATACTTCTGATTCACCAAGTCCCATCTGCATGAACTGCCCACGTGGACAGGCCAGCCAGAAGTCGTGGAATGTATATACTACAAGTGCACCTGCCCTGTATGCTATTTCCGGGATGCCGGTGGAGAGATGGTTGAGATGGCCTATATGCACGACATCGGGGTTTTCGTTTGATAATACCTTTGAGAATGCATCATCCATTCCTGTATGCCGATACCTATCGCGGGATCTGGCATGATTGGCAAGATACACTTTTATGGAAGGGTCTTGCGAATCATGTTCCTGCCTGATATCGAAATCCGGGCGGTATGGGTCTTCTTCGCGTGTGAATACAGAAACATCATGACCCGCCTGAATCAATCCCCGGGATATTATCTGGGTGTATACCTCAGACCCTGCATTGTATAATGGAGGGTATCCATGAATCACTTCAAGGACTTTCATAAAGATGCCTCCTGCATTGCTGCCGGGACCAGTTTGTGGGATGTTTTTATGTGGGTGGCTGTGATATCTCGGATATTTATGCTTGCCCTAAAATCATTCATTAAACGCTCAATACCAGTACTGAGTGGTGTGTCACAGCATATCCCAAGCATGTCTTCTAAGTGGGATGGATCTCCTATGAAATGGTCTACATCAAAATTCCTCGGAATCCCTCTGGTAATGGGGATTTCTGCACCGGATATTGATTTTACAAGATTTGCCAGTTGTTTGAGTGTTGTACCCTTCCCTGATACGACATTCATCGTCTCAATTCCTGCCAATGTTCCATCTTCGATATGCTCTACAGATGCACGAATAGTTCTGGCAATATCATCCACATGAGTAAAATCGAAAGTATGGTCTTCGCCATCTATGCGAATCTCATTTCCGGTGACTGAAGCACGCACAAATGCGGGGATTACCCTTGTAGCATGATCATGGATGGAACCATATACATTGGAAAAACGCAAGATTATTGCAGGCCGGTTTGTCAGTCTTGCATAGTTGCGAATCAGGGATTCTGATGCTACCTTTGACTCGGCATAGATGTTCACTGGTTTTAAGGATTGTTCCTCTGATACAGGCATTGTTGAAGCAAACCCGTATACTTCACGGCTGCTTCCATAGATGACCCATGGGGGATTGTCCAGTTTGGCAAGGTCCGAAAGGACTGACATGGTTCCTTTGACGTTGATGTCAAAACACTTTGCAGGATCCTGTTCTGCATCAAGTACCCTGGATACTGCTGCTAGATGGATCACTCCATCTATATCTTTTATGGCATTTTGCCTGGCCTTGCTGTCAGTTATATCTTCGGCTATGAATGATGTATTGTTGCCTGATGGTGATGGGCGTATATCGAATCCACGTATAATATGGCCGTCTGCTTCGAGAAAGGGGATGATCGCACTTGCGATAAGTCCGCTGCTTCCTGTGATGAGGATCTTCATGCTGCAACCCCTTTCACGTAGGTGTTGCCTTCATTATGTGTTGTTGAATATCCCCTGGATTCCAGAAATCTTGCGGCATGTTTTGCATTACCGAAAAGGTCGTTTGGTTTGTAGCCAGTTGCGGTCTTTAATTGTGAACCCAGTGCAGCATATGTTATTTCATCGGATTTTTCCTGTATCAATTTCAGCATTTCCTTAACCGACTCTGGGAACTCTTCAAGAGATATGTTTGGCGAAACCCCGCCATTTGTGGCATGTGCTTTAAAATCGGGTATAGACATCTCATGCTCTTTGAAATCTAACATAAGGCGATGCTGTACATCCAAGGGGATGAAAATATCTCCCGAAATGGACTCATATCTGATAATCTTATCAGATGCCCATACCTCCATTCCCGGTGTCCACCAAGGTTGTTTTCTCTCTTTAACATACTTGTCATTAGTCACTAGGAATGAATCCGTCTCATACGCGCAGGTAATCAACATTATATCATCGTTATGCTTGACAATGGTCATCAGTCCTTCTTCTATTAATTTGTCCGCAGCGTCTTTGTCGTCTAACTGATTACACTTATATTTTTGAATGAGTACTTCTGGCTCGGCTCCGACTTTTTGCAGGTCATGCACCATTTTCTCAATGCGTGATATTCGGATTGTTTTTTTATTTTCATGGGCAACATTAGCCCCATCGATATACACTTTTCTTTTCATCCTATGACCTCCTTGATTTGCATATCTGACACGAACCGTTTGATTTGTGACCCTCGACGATATCAGGGAACTTTAAATGGAAACATACCCAACCCCCCTCCAAACATGAAACGTTTTCTATCTGATGCACCGTTTTTAAATCTGCAGCAGCTAACCATCCGCGACCGTATTTCGTAAGTTTTGGATCCTTGATATATCCCTGACTAATGAAAATCCAATGTTTGTCCCTGTTTTCTTCTATGAGTTTATCTATACCTTTATGCTCATCTGTGTTTTGAAGCCGAAAATAGACCCCTTTAATATGGTGAGATTTTGGGAAATGTCCTTCATCCCATTCAGACTCCCCCCGTACATCCACACAAATTGTATTCTCTGATCCCAGTTCTTTTTCGAGTCTATCTGCACTGATCATGTCGATGTCAACAATTTTGTTCCATCTGTCACATTCACACAGCACACATGTTGTTTGGTAACCCACCTGATGAATTCTGCAGTAAAATTGTAAGTCATGACCTTTATGCAGATATATCTTACATTCTGGGCATAGTCCAATTTTACAATCCTTACACATTAGGGTGTAGGGTTTTCCATGTTCCTTGCAGATTCTAGTATCTATGAGGAGATTGGACCATTTTTTACCATGATATTTTTCCAGTAATTTACGTATGTGTTTAGAAGAATTTCTGTTTAATTCTTCTTTCATAGACCAGTCAAACACATCTTTAGTTTCTTCGTCGATTACGATGGATTTTCTTTTTTGCGCCATTCAAATACCTCTCACCAGTATACATATTTATACGTATACAAATGTATACTCATTTAATGCATATATAGTTTTGTATGTTTTTTTTGGATGACGACAATACCTGATAAATTATGACCACTGGCTATATTCGTAGTATAAAATTAGTCTAAAAGGACATTTAGTTTAGTGAATATACCTTCAGATTGAAATTTTCTATGTTATATTTTTTAACAGTTAATCCATGCTTGGAATAAATGAGGGGCAATCTGATTAATCCAATTTCCCGTATATATATAAAAAATAGGAAGAACAAGTTTATCAGCTTAACAGTATTTTCGCTATTACAATTCGTTAATTATAAGCCTGCGAATATTTGCAAAAGTTGAATGATTACGGAAGATATTCAAATAATATATATAATTACTTTAAAAAGGAGGTGAATTGCCCTTGACACTATCCATACGGTATGAACCCACACAAGACATAGACTTCATGACAAAATTGTTTAAAACAAATAAATCCAGTATGTTGCGGGAGTTAAT
>JAMJFV010000060.1 GCA_023544495.1 ANME-2 cluster archaeon | reverse complement strand
CATCCAATGGTTGACCGCAGTCTTACCGGAGATGTGTATGTGATCTTCCAGGGTGCGAGTTCGTACAGCATACCCCTGACGATTAAAATCAAGCCGTTCGTGAATGAGGTATGGATTGGAGTTATTCTCTTTTCAGTGGGAATACTGCTGATCGGCGGTTCAGAGATGAACCTGCGAAGAAGGAGGGAGTTTGAATAGATCAGGCAACTAGAGATTACGATGAAGGCGAGACCTACACCGGATGTGATCAAACTTTGACCGCATCCATCTGGTCGGATATTGGAATAGCGTTTGAAAATAAAATGAAATAAAGAAGGTGATTTAATGGACTGTTGTAAACCAAAAGATAATAACGAAATGGAAGAACATCATAGCGATAAAAATATAGACGGACATCGTGGTGGCTGTTGTGGTGGATATAAGATGTGGATCGTTATGGGAATTATCTTTGTTGCAATTTGGTATTTCCAAAATCGAAATTAGAGACATGAAATTTAGTTTCAGTTAAATGTATTTACGTGCTAACAAGGCTGATCTGCGAAAACAATATCAATAATTATTTAACATAAGTTAAGAATGTAGAGAGTAATGTTCAACAAAGTTCAAAGATACCTTGCCATTGGCAGGGTATTCTTCAAGTACAATCTGTTTTCTCTTTTGTACAATGACCTGGGCAAGGCCAACAGGCCCATGGAAGCGTGTAGCACTGCTGTTGATATTAAAAAACGCGGCAATGCGAAGAAGCTGCGCCTCGCTTTTGAAGAACTTGGTCCAACTTTTGTCAAACTCGGGCAGACTATGAGCAAGCGTCCTGACCTTATTCCTCATTCTTATATTCAGGAACTTGGAAATCTACAGGATAAAGTAAAGACACTTGAGTTTATCGATATGCGTAAATCTTTTGAGACTGATTGTATATGTGACACCGCTGGTGGTGGGGCAGAACACAGTTCAGATTGTTATCATTGCAATGATGTATTGGATATTTTCGATCAATTTGATATAAAACCAATTGCAAGTGCATCAATTGGACAGGTTTACAAGGCTGTCTTGAACGGCAAGAACGTTGCTGTTAAGATCGAACGCCCAAATTTGATAGATACAATAAGCGTGGATCTTAGTATCATCTATGACCTAAAGCCACTACTTGTCAAAATGTTGGGGCTTGGGAAAAATACTGATGTTGACGTGTTCCTACAGGAATTTGGGGAAATGCTGTACCGTGAACTCGATTACAGGATCGAGGCAATGAACATCAAACGTTTCCGTGAGAACTTTAAAGATGTTAAAGATGTGTTGATCCCGGATGTATATCTTGATTACTGCCGTGAAAAGATCCTGGTAATGGATTTTGTAGAAGGGACCCAGATCAAGGATCTTGTTGATGCAGACCCGGAAATCAGGTCCAAATATGTAAAACTTATAAGTTCAAGTTATCTTAAACAAGTGTATATAGACGGTTTCTATCATGCTGATCCACATGGTGGAAACATTGTAGTCAAGGACGGAACCATTACATTCATTGATTTTGGTGCGGTCGGAAAGATTGACGGGGATATGATCAGAAACATGTTAAATCTTTTTTATGCCATGTATACAAAGAATGTCGATGTAGCAGCAGACGCATTTTTGAAAATTGGCAACTTGACCCGGGAAGATGTTGATATGCACAGGTTCAAGTGGGATCTGGACGATCTTATAATAAAACAGCATTATCATATTGGTGAACGACAGAGCGACAATTATGCAATACTTGCTCTAAAATACAACATGTCTTTGCCAAGTGAATTTTCCACACTTGAACGCGCCCTTATGCTTATTGAATCAGTGTGTCTGGATATTGATCCTAACTACAGCCTCATGTCTGAGGCAAAACCGATGATAGCCAAAGCGATGAAAGAGCGTTACTCCATCAAGCGAATTGCAGGCAATTTACAGGTGGAAATAGATGAATATCTGGAATTGTTCAAACACCTTCCCGCAGGTGTCAATGACATAATTGAAACCATACAGGGCTACAGGATCGATAAGATAAGGGGCAAAAATAGTGTCCTTGGGAAATACCGTCTGCTTGATATTTTCTCACAATATATTTTTTTATCAGTATTGATTGTTTCATCAGCATATTTAGTAGTTAAAGGTGAAACAGGTAGCACTTTGCTAGGATTTGGCGGTTTTATTGGTGCAGCATTGATGGGGCTTAGGTCATCGTTGCATTCTTGACCCTCAACCTGTAAATGATAATATTATGCGCTTATATCCCAAATGCCATTCTGATAGTGTTTCTAAAAGCCGGGGCTAATCCCAGTATTATTATAACCATCTTAACAAGTGTTCGTAATGTCCGCGACTCCTCGTCCTCATCGAACTGGGTATCAAGAAGATACAACACCGGCACAAAGATCATGAGCTTTAAAGGGAACATTACAAATGCCGTGCCTGTAAGGTCAATAAGATACGACGGTACAACATGTTTTTCATAATATCCGAGCATGTCAATGCCCACGATCGTAGAAGATGCATCCAACAGTTGTGCGAACATTATTGACAGGTTCAACTTGTTTGAAAATAGTTTATATCCGCCGTATTTAGATATTTTATATACTAAAAATGTCAGCAAGATAGCAGCACCCACAATTAGAATGGGTACTGTTGGGCGGACAATGTCTTCGATAAATAATAAAACAACAATATTTGCAACAGTCCACACAGTTCCTAAAATTGCAAATGCCGTACGATAATCTTCAACTTTTCCCGCCTTTTGTATCCATTTTGAAATCACGAGACAGAGGACTGTGACAGCAAATACTGCAAAATAGATGTTAGGTGTGATGAACAGGTATTGGACAGGAGGTTTGAATCCCCCTGCATCCTCTATAACACGAAGGGATGATCCTGCAAGTACAAAAGGGATAACAGATAAGATAAAACGCTCATCAATTGTCACTTTCAGTCGGTCAAGCAGTTTCATTACCCCGAAAATACACATTCCAAGCACGAGTGCCCATGTGACTGTATTAAAGACATTATAGCCTTCATCGTAGAGTATGGGGTCTATATAGTAGTTGCTGATAAATTGTGAGATCTGATCTATTATTGGAGACATTGTTACCTTTGTTCGATGTATATAAGTTATATTAATTCAAAAATCTAAATGACAACTATTATTGTACTGGCATAGTTCCATGAGCAGGGACCAATATCGCACCTTCGACAAGTTTGATCACATCACGCGGGCATTTTTCAACACATGCGCCGCAGCCGGTACATTTTTCCTGGTCTATCTCTGCAAGGAATCCTGTTACTTCAATTGCATCTGCCGGACAGTTTTTCACACATATCTTGCAGCCAATGCATCCAAAATCGCAAATTTGTTTCACATGTGCACCTTTATCGTTCGAGCGGCAGAGCACATGAATTTTTTCGCTCTCTTTTGCGAAGGCAAGTATATTATTAGGGCATGTCGTGATACAGATTCCACAACTTTTGCAGAGATTCTTGTTGATGTGGGGTAAGCGGTCTTCGCCGATTGTTATTGCATTAAATGGACATACTCGTACACATGTGCCACGTCCCATGCAGCCATAGTTGCATTCTTTTTCACCATCTGACAGACTCATTACTGCCATACAGTCTTCAATTCCAATATACTCAAATCTATCCTTACAGTGCACACCCCCTATGCATCGTGCAACGGGGTACTTGACCTCGGATCCTTCAACATTTTTTCCAAGAATATTGCCAATTTTCTTTGCTGTTTCAAAACCTCCTACAGGACATCCATTGATTGGGATACTTTCATTCACTACCTTTTCGGCAAAATCTGCGCACCCTGCGCATCCGCATGCCCCACAGTTAGCGCCAGGCAGCACTCCGATCACTTCTTCAATAAGTGGATCTGTGTGAACTTTGAACTTCCTGGCTGCGCTGATCAGTATTATACCAACAATTGCGCCAAGTCCTCCAAGTATTATCATCGATTGCACGATTATTTGAATGGAATTCATTGAACTCTTTCCCTATTTATTTACTATTTATGTCTAACAATCATCTTTACAGTTAATGTATAGTTATAATGATGCACTGACATTTCAACTTTACGCTTGATGTAAAGTTTGCAGTTCAAGTTTGGTTCCAAACACAATTCATACATTACTTTACATGAGATACAAATTGAGGACACTCATTAACATTTTTTAGACATGTTTATTTTACCATATTTGTGGAGTAACAGTAAGGTTACTCCAATCATTTTTTCTGTATAATTATTTCCCAATCAGATTCATTGATTTGTTTTACTCTTATGACATTGTGTCCATCTGTTTCCATACCTCTCGGCACCTCAGTCACTGCTGTAGGATAATCCACAATGATCCTCAGGACATCATCTTTTTCAAGAGTGTGTAAAGCCTGCTTGGCATAAACAAAATTATACGGACACACATTTCCTTTTAGATTGATTTCCTTATCTATTGCGAGATCAGTGAAAAATGTGCCATCAATATAAGCCCGTGTCCTCTCTTCCTTTGGATTTTCAAATACTTCACTTGCAAGTCCATGCTCCACAAGCTCGCCAAGGTACAGATGTACCACATAATCAGCTAACCGCATTGCTTGATGGATATTATGGGTCACGATCACAATGGTGTAATCCTTTTTTAGCCGCAGAAGCTGCTCCTCGATATGCTGTGACGAGAGCGGATCAAGTGCAGATGTGGGCTCATCACATAGTATAATCTCAGGCTCCACAGCCAGCCCGCGGGCAAGGCAGAGTCTTTGCTGCTGACCTATGGACAGTTTCGATGCCGGAGAATCTAACCTGTCTTTCACTTCTTCCCACAGCCCTACCATAGTGAGATATTTCTCAACAACGGCATCAAGTTTTGATTTTTTTCTTGTGCCGTGGATTCGCGGCCCGTATGCGACATTCTCATAGATGGACATGGGAAGCGGGGTGGGTTTTTGCGCAAGCAATCCCATCTTCTTCCTGATATCTGTGATATCTGTCTTTTTGTCAAAAATATCCTCGCCATCAATAAGGATCTTTCCTGAGCATGTTGCACCGTCCGTCAGGTCAATGAGTCTGTTCATGCACTTTAATAATGTTGATTTACCGCAACCAGAAGGGCCTATTATGGCGGTTATTTGGTTTTTAGGTATGTCTACGGATATGTTTTTTAATGCCTGGTGTCCACTGTAATATGTGTTAAAATCTTGAATATTTATATGAGTGTCTGACATTTGACCACCTATCTTATTATATATTTAGTATATTTTTTTCCAATCAATCGTGTGGTTATACTTATAATTAAAATTATAATCAACAGTATAACTGCGGATGCATATGCTTTCTGCTGTACCTGCGGCAGTGGCGTTCCGAGCTGGAAAAAGACAGCCAGAGGAAGTGAGGCTGTCGCATCGAACAGTGAACCCGGAATTCTGTCAGTATATCCTGCTGTGAAAAGGATAGATGCTGCATCGCCAATCCCCCTGCCAAACGCTATCAGCACTCCAGTTATCATTCCTGGAAATGCCTGTTTAGCAACAACTTTTATTGACGTCTCAAGCCTTGTGGCACCAAGTGAATACGACACCTCCTTCAATTCCTGGGGCACAGTTTTGATGACCTCTTCCATTGCCCGCGTCATGATGGGAATTTCAAGAAGCGTGAGTACGATTATACCACCAAGAAGTGATGCTCTCATATTAAGCTGCATCAATACCATGAATCCAAAGGCACCATATACTATCGAGGGGGTGCCCCATAGAATATCCAGTGATAGTCTGGTCATACTGGCAAGTCTTGTGCCGCCGGAGTATTCATTTTGCAAATAAAATGCAATTCCCACACTAATGATAAATGCCAGCGCAGTACCGCCAACTGCAAGGTATAACGAGCCCACAATGGCATTCAGGATACCTCCGCCTGTGCCTAGATAATATCCTCCTTCGGCAGTTTTGGTAATCATGTCGAGGGTTAAAACTGGCAGTCCTCGCCATAGTATGACCCCTATTACTACAAGAAGGCTACCAATGACGGTTGTAAGTGAGAGTATCATTAGTGTCTTAAACACTGATTCTTCAATTATTCGAATATCCATCTAAACGACACTCCTTTCCATTTTTACCAAAACCATTCTTGCAAGTACATTGAATATTAAAACTACAAGCAAAAGGAACAATGCTGCAAGCATTATCACAGAATCATAAAATGGTAATGACATCATCTCTCCGTATGTATTGGCAATCAGGGCAGGCATTGGATAAGCAGGGTCAAAAACTGATGACGGGATCTTTGCAACATTTCCCACAACCATCAACACTGCCATGGTCTCGCCAAATGCCCTTGAAAAACCAAGAACTATGGCAGCAAAAATACCTGGACTGGATTTTCGTAAAACCACATACTTTATGGTCTGCCATTGTGTGGCCCCAACCGAAAGGGAAACTTCCCGCAAATCAGTGGATACGGTCTTTAGTACCTCAGTTGTGATTGAGATGATGACAGGGAAAACCATGATGGACAGCACGATTCCTCCTGCCAGTACACTGTATCCTCCTATGGTTTCGGCTCCCAATATAGGGGCAAGGGTATTTTTGATAAAGGGTACAACCACAAGAACACCCCAGAGTCCATATACCACAGATGGGATTCCAGCCAGAAGGTCTATCAATGGTTTTACAGTTTCTCTGAGACGATTTCCTGCATATTCAGATAGATAGATGGAGCTTAGAAGGCTTATCGGAACTGCAATTATTACTGCAAGTCCGGTCACCCAAAATGTGCCCACAATAAATGGATAGAATCCGAATTTCCCTGCCATTGGGCTCCAATCCTTCGAAAATAGAAGGTCGTCAATTGGAACTACCGACAGTATTGGACTTGCCTTGCCGAACAATCCAAGTAGCATTACAAAAAATAACAAGCAGGCGAATACTGTTGCACTCAGCATCAGCCTGCTTGAAATCTTATCTTTGAGTTTTCTTGAGTTCATGAATCTTACAGTCTCCTGGTGCATTATTTGATTTTTTCCAGCCCTTCGCTGATCTCATCCTGTGAAAGGACTATGTACCCAACTTCCTGGATGTATTGTTGTCCATCTGTAAGCACCCATTTGATGAAATCCTGTGTAACCCCCTCAGGCTTGCCTTTGGTTACAAGATACTGATCTCTTGCAGGTGGAGCTGGGTATTTTCCAGCAGCAACAGCCTCAATCATTTCATCCAGTGTGGCGTAGAAGTTCTCATCGTCATCAATTATTCCATTCCCGTTCAGATCAAGTGGAATAATCTCGATACCATCCACCGGTCGTCTGGTGTTCAGATCGTAGGCGAAAACAATATTATTAAATCCAATTCCAAGCCTGTCCTGTCTGATGGCTTCTGCAAGCCCTGGGTCTCCATTTACACCGACTCCATTGAGAGCTTCCTGATGGTTATTGCCAAGATATTGCGCCCATGTTGCAGCAGCTCCACTTGCATCTGAGCGTGTGTATACGTTTATCTTGTCAGTGGCTCCAGTCTCTGTTGCCTGGCCCCATGTTTTTGTGGTTTCGTTGATGTAGATCTTCTCAAAGACTTCCCGTTTCAATCCATTTGCTTTAAGTTCATCTAGTACTGGATTGTCCTTGTTGACAGTTGGCACCACAGCATCCTTTGTTACTGTCACCCAGTATGCACCCTTTTCCTCTTCTGCAGGTGCAATTGGTCTTGATACCATACCGATATCCACAAGTCCGCCCACGGTATCTGCCATGCCCTTTCCTGCACCGCCTGCGCTGATGTCAAAGTTCACCTTTGGATGCAGTTTTTTGTATTCCTCACCCCATTTTATTACCATGGGGTAGAGAGCATAAGCGCCGGAGACCCGTATTGTTCCTTTAAGCTCTTTGACCTGGCTTTGATCTGAATTGGATTGTTCATATGAAGTATCAGTGTTTGAATCAGTAACACAGCCTGATAATGCCGTGATTATGGATATCATTGTTAGAACTAGAACTACAACTACAACTGTAGATTTACTTTTCATTGACCCACCCCTAATTTTAAAAGAAGATTCCATTCCAGAAAAAAATCCGAAATTAGTATGTGCTTTTCATTTAGTATTCGTATACGATTCTTTAGCTTTTGATTGTCGCCAATATCAACAAAATCGATTCCTTCTTACATTCATTTTTATTCACCTGTTTTTGATTAACAAATGCTAATGGGAATCCGAACATAAGTATGTGAAGAAATCAGCAATTGTTGTTATAGTGATTACAATAACCGAACAATTGCGGCAAGATTTGTCGGTTTATTGCTCAATACAGTAAAAATATTTGCTGTAAACGTCTATTCCCCTAAATTGTTCTACGCATTATGCCCCACATTTCCTCTGATAACAAGCTCGAAAGTAATCCCAATGCAGGATTGGCAGAATTCAAGAAATTCTTTTGCATTGGCTGACATTTCATCGTAAATGGATTTTGGGACGTAAAAGATTATATGGATCCGATCTGGATTTATCTTCTTTATTTCAGCGTGCATTTGTTCAAAAAGTGCTACTAAAGTCTTGAAATTAATCCTTTTGAGGATCAGGATATGACCTATTCCTGCCTCATCAACCCAGATACGGTAACTGACCGATTTGTGATAAAAACCAATTTCTTCAATCATGGAACTGACAACATGGTTGTTATTGCAGACAAAAATGATCCCTTCTTTCATTTACCAAATATTTTCACCGCCATATCTTTGTAAACAACATATATATCAATGGATATATAGGTAGGTTTTGTCACGTTAACTACATTGCAACATGTGTCAATCAAAAACTCTTCGTAGCTAAACCTGAAGTATTCGTTTATAAAACTAAGATGTATCGCCCAGTTTGTTTTTCCCAATGTGATCTGCGAATACTCCAAACAGGACGGCTATAGCAGGATTTACCACTACACATATACCCGCAACCACCAGTATAATACTCCTCTCTTCCTTCTTAGTATCCTTGAAAGTACTTGTAAGTTCAACGCCGCTGTAAAACAATAAACATCCCAGAACCGCATCTGGTAAGAGCTTGAGTATTTCCAATCCACTGTCTCCCAGAAAGACACCTATTAAAATGAATGAAATTCCAAGCATTATTGGAGCAATTAAGGTTCTTGAGCCGAATTTATAATGTGCTGCAACCCCTCCACTGCCGTGACACATGGGGATGCCTCCAAAAATACCTGAAAACAGATTGGCAATACCCATGGTTAAGGAAAGATTTCCGGCAGTCACTCTTGTGTGATCTGGATAAAGTTTGCCAGATAGTGCACAGGTCGCAATTATAGCATTGGTTAAAGTGAGTGGTATCTGGATCAAGATAATTGTCAATGTGCTATTGCTGAATATATCACTAATATCAGGCAAATTAATTTCAGGTAGATAAAAACCAGGTGTCAGGGGTGGAAGTTCTACTATTCTCCCCATTGCAAACTCAATAAGAATGCCAAGAACCAGAACAATGGGTGCAGCAGGAAGTTTTCTCCATAATAGTAAAAACATAACGGATATTAGAATCAATCCCATCAAAGATTGCTGTATTATTAATTTAATCCCAAGTATAGCAAGTGAAATTCCCAGGCCTGCCTGAATTCCAATAGATACACTTCTTGGTATGTATCTAGCCAGTCTTTTTGCTGCACCTGTTTTCCACAGTAGAAGCAGTATAATCCCAATAACGATCGATGCAGCAGTTATCATGCCTGGAGTTAATTGATTTGATATGGCATATGCAGAAGCAGCTTTCATAGGCTGAACTGCCATCGGCATTCGATATGCTAGGCCGGAAAATGAATAAAACAACCCGAACAGGATAAAAACGTTCGATGATGACATGTGGTTGATGGAGATTGCACCTATTACATATGGAAGGAATGTTCCAAGGTCGCCGAGAGCACCCGAAGCTTCCGATGCCAAAAACTTTAAAGTGTTTTTCGGTGCCATTATACTTTAACAGTTCACTCGAATAAAGTTAGAAAAAGTAATACAGTAGATTCATTATTTTCTAATTATCATTTTACAGTCGCCATTCAATTCCTCTAAATTTACTATTTTATGCCCGTGTTCCTTGCTCCACTTAGGGATTGCATTTTTTGCGACTTCATCGTCAGTTAATACTTCAATTTCATCTCCTGATTTCAAACTGTCAATCACTTTTTTTGTATAGAACAAAGGCAGTGGACAGACCTTTCCCCTGGTGTCAATCTTACGCATTCTATAATTTTATGTTCTTTTATTTATTGTACTTAATGGTAAAGGCAATAATTGCATTCATCGTATTATATTTGATTTGGTTTTAATGAGTATGATCTAACTCATCTTTGACAAAAACCAAGCTAAAAAATAACCCTAACCGACATCAATCGATACAATTAACTTCTAAAAATCATCAGATTTTGTAGGTATACATTCTTTCACATCAAATTTTAGTGCCTTAATCTTCAATGCTCTAAAAATCTCTTCTAATTCCATTTTTTGTTTAATCGGCCTCCATAAGTAAAGTCGATTTTTAAGATGTTCATTCTCATAAAATCCTTCGACTGCATTTCCAGATATAATTGTCTCCTTCAAATTCT
>JAMJFV010000005.1:5775-32498 GCA_023544495.1 ANME-2 cluster archaeon | reverse complement strand
ACGCCGGCGGGTGGTCAAAAGCAATGCTGATTCGCCTGTCAACATTAAAAAATCTGCGTTTATCCGCGTGCATCTGCGGTTGATTTTAAACTAATTCCAGCCATCTTTCTTAAACATTCCTGCTCGCATCAGTAGCGATAAAACTACCGGGGTCGGGTGAGGAGGAGCAGACCGACCTCGACGGCGTAGAGAATAGCACAACGGAAAATTATGATGTGACTTCGTGTAGCACCGTTAACTCTGCAACAAAATTACAATTTTAAACATCAAAGTGTTTTCAAATACTCCAGCACATCATTCAGGTCTGTATCAGACATTTGCCATCTGGGCATAGTAGGTTCCAGCGGCTCCCCTGCGGGATTAAGGCCGTCCTTAATGGCGATTTTTATGGTCTCATTGGTATATGGTGGATGTTCTTCCTCCTCACCGTGTTCCGCACTATGTTCGCCCGTTAAGGCGTCATAGGTAATATCCGGAGGGATCTCCCAACTCATCATCACCGGCACGCCACCCCTCCCGTTCGTTCCATGGCAGTCCACGCAGCCGCCACCGTGCATGTACAGCCACATAGGACCCAGGGTTGTTTGTATACGCTCTCCCAGGTCATTGTATCCGGTATAGTATATCCTTTCACCGTTGGACCGGAAATCTGTCTTCAGGTCGCTGCCCCATACAGGCTTCAGGTTTCCCGGGCTGTCATAGGTAAAAAATAATAATCCACCGACACCTACGAGTATCATCAATATTGCGATTAAAAGAGTTCTGTCAGAGGTCATGTAACTCTCCTACATCAGACGTTTCTTCATCTCTTCAAACTCTTCAGCCGTGATCTCGCCCCGGGCATACCTGCTCTTCAGGATTTCCATGGACGACTGCTGCCCGCCGCCACCGTTAGTTTTTCCCTGATCCACCAACCATTTAATAAGCAGGATCACACCGACAATAATCAGTATCCAGAATATCAGCCCCAGCCCCATGAAACCATAACCAAGGCCGGAACCGAAGCCAGAACCTCCCATCATTCCATCCAAACTCTGTCACTCCTTCAGAATTACAATACTATAGTATTATATCTCAAACAATAAAAAGGTGTTGAGAACTGCACGTATTTACCCCCCTCTCCAAAACCCCCTACAGATATCACCCCACATAGGTTTAATTTAGATATAAAGTAGTTATATTTGCCATAACTTAAATGGAAATGCAAATATAGACTTATTTATAATAATGTCGATTAAAACCGAATTATTTATAGTTAAAGGTATAATTGGTGAAAATACTATGAATCTACCTTTAATACCTGATTTAAACAATCCAAAATGGCTAATTATGCAATAAATACTTAAATCTATCGATTCAAACCGTGCTTGTATAGTCCCGAAAAAATTTCGTATTCAATGTTCCACGGCTCAAATGTTCATAATTGCCAGTTTCAGGGTATCGAACTCCACACCCCGTAATTCAACAGTATACAGGACCGACTTTTTTACATAAAAATACCGGGCTGAATTTACTCCAGCTACAAAAAAGACGGCAGGAGCGGTCAAGGGTTGGATACTTGCGGGTTTTGCCCCGGAGTTAGCTATCAATGATTCCAGGTGATCGTTTGCTGTCTGGTGAGTGGGGTATTTGATAAGCAGGATGGAAGCAGTCCTCCCGTACATGTCCACATAGATACCCTCCTTCACATCCAGTATGTGGTCCTCGGGTATCTGGATATCTCCTGAATCGATCAACGAGATACCCTGGTTCTCCTGTACCAGGGAAACATTCCCCAGTTTCATCGGGAACGCTTCAGTTTCGCCTCCGCTTTCAAGCACAAAGGGAACAAGAGGCAGGGAAAATATGATGGATGCGGCCAGTAATCCCAGTATCAGTTGATTTCTTCCATGCATAATGGTACGTGGTGGGTCGTTCACCAGGAAAATACGCGCATATCAATTCCTGCAAGGTCTTCCATTATGAGCTCAAAGTTACCCTTTTCAAGGGTGGTACCTGTTTTCGGGAACAATAATATACCACTTCTATGGTGCCCGCCCGATTCTTCGGCCTCATCCCAGGATGTTGGTTGTATGACCTGTCCATTATCTGTTCTGATATATGCCAGCTCTTTCGGGTTATATAAATCCAGGTTTACCGAATGGGTGTTCAATGTTACCTGGAATGCAAGGGAATCCCCGTATTGGGAACTGGTTGGGTTAAGGTAAGTGATGGCCACTGTTACCATGCCTTCGCTATTTTCCCGTGGAACGTCCAGTCCCTGTGGCGAAGCACCGGCATTTTGTTCTGTGTTCAGGTAATAGGCAGCACCTAAAAGCACTGCGCCCAGTACTAGTATATAGGGGATGAATTTGTTCATTGTCCATTCTCCTCGTGAGCGGCAGTACCGTCATGAACTTCGTTTCCTCTCATCATCAATATATGGGATAACGGGCACAACAGCAGTATCGCATAGGTCAGCCAGCTGCCGCCATATCCAAGCATCCACATTCCTGCAACCAGGATAATGGGCAGCATGCATGCTGCCATCATTAGCCAACTGTGTTTCATTCTGCTGTGCATATATTTCACATCATCATTTGTGCCATACCAGAAGCACCGTCACGGTCCATACCAGAAGCACCGTCATGGTCCATTCCAGAGCACCCGTCGTCTCCCATCATGGAAGACATGTGGTCGTCACCTTCTTCATCCAGGTCAGATTCATGACCTACATCATCCATTCCGGAACAACCGCCATCTTCCATCATTGCGGATGAATGGTCATTTGCCGTCATTGCCTGGCACTGGCCGCTTTCCATCATTGCATCGCATTCACCTGAATCCATCATCTCATCAGGGCAGAATTCTTCCATTATCTCCCGGGTACATTCCCCGGTCTCCTTGAGAACGCTATAATTAGATGCTGCCACTGCAGCGCTTCCTACCAGAATAACAAACAGTAATCCAGCAACAATTAATCTTAATTTCATAATTTCACCTTCCAGTTTTACCAGAATGATTCCCTCATCATCAAAGTCAGTACAACTCCCATTAATATTTTTATACCATGTCCAAAACCTGTCCTGCCAATATTGGACCGCCAGCTATAACCGGGAAATTGTTTTCTCTCCTTTTTTGAGGGGAACACTTCCGGATTGTTAAAAAACCAAAGGATATGATGGATTATGTGATTTTTCCTTTGTATTAAGAAAGAAATGATAACATATCCTTTATATTTGTCAAAGCATGTCATACAATAGATGACAATTTGACTGGCACGCAGAAAAATAACAATATTTGACCATTGTTACAATTTTCAAATTGTGTAAAGATATGATTTCATTTTGTAAACCATAATATGCATTAATAAATCAATTGCATGTATCACCTGAAAACAAAATCTACGAAAACCAGAAATGTTTTTTTATTCAAAGCGTGATAAACATGAAAGAAGATAGCATTAAAATCGATGGAATGATGTGCGGACACTGCCAGATGCATGTGACAAAAGCTTTATTCGCTGCTGATGGGGTTCTCGATGTTGAGGTTACCCTTGATCCCGGACAGGCAAAAGTTAATTATGACCCCGAAATAATAACTATTAAGGGACTTAAAGGGGTTATTAACGAAGCCGGATATAAAGCTTGAACCACACATATAATAACTATTTACAACTGGAGGCATTCGATGGAAGATGTGAAATTATCAATACAGGGTATGACCTGTGAGCACTGCCAGAAGCGCGTTTATGATGCCATTGCCGCTCTTGACGGTGTGACCTCGGTGAGCGTGGACCTTGCGGCTGGTGAGGCCACTGTTTCCTATGATTCCTCCAGGATCGATATTGAACAGATCAAACAGGCAGTACGTGATGTAGATTACCAGGTTGCGGACGAGGACGAGTTTTGTCCGGTTCCCACTCCGGACGGCATGGAACGTATGAAAGAAGGCATGGTGAGCAAATCCTCTAGTGACGAAGCAGCAGGTTCAACACCACCGCCCGAAACGGAAATACAAACAGGGACCACACTTGCACCTACCTCCGCGGGAGCAGTGAAGAAGACCACTATCGGTGTCACTGGCATGACCTGTGCGTCCTGTGCCCAGAACATTGAGAAGGGACTGGGTAAATTGCCCGGTGTCATCAAAGCAGTTGTCAATCTGACCACAGAGAAAGCTGCTATCGAATATGACCCTGGCATGGTAGACCCTGAACAGTTCGCAAAGACCATCACAGACCTGGGGTACGGGGTGGTAAAGGACAGTGTTACCCTGCACATAACAGGAATGACCTGTGCTTCATGTGTACAGAATATCGAGAAGGGACTGCGCAAACTGGATGGTGTCATTAAGGTCTCGGTGAACCTTACCACAGAGCGGGGATATGTCGAATATGATTCGGCAAAAATCTCGGTCAAGAATATCATCAAAGCCGTCACCGATATAGGTTACGAGGCCGAAGAGCAAAAAGGCGTGGATGTAGACAGGGAACGCGAGGTCAGGGAAAAGGAGATACTATCCCAGAAACGAAATCTCATCCTGGCGCTTATCTTATCAGTACCGGTAGCCATCGGTGAGATGGGACAGAGCATCCCTCTGCTGATGAATGGACTGCCCGGAATAATGGCTTTTTTAGGGAACGATTATTTCCAGTTCATTTTTGCGACCCTGGTAATGTTGTTTCCCGGCCGCCAGTTCTTTACGGGAGCGTACAAAGGGTTGCTCCACGGCTCCACTGACATGAACCTGCTCATTGCGGCAGGCACAGGTTCCGCATACTTGATCAGCACGGCTAGCGTGTTCATTGACCTTGGGGCAGGGTTCGAACACAAATATTTCGGCACTGCCGTGATGCTTATTGCATTCATCATACTTGGTCGGTACCTTGAGGCAAAGTCAAGGGGAAAGACCTCAGAGGCTATCAAGAAACTTATGGGGATGCAGGCCAAGACAGCCAGGATACTGGTTGACGGGACCGAAAAAGATGTTCCCATTGAGAATGTCAGGACCGGTGATATCGTGGTGGTCCGGCCCGGCGAGAAATTACCTGTGGACGGTATCGTGGTGGAGGGGCGCTCTGCCATTGACGAGAGCATGCTCACGGGCGAGAGCATACCTGTCGAGAAAAATGAAGGCAGCGAGGTTATCGGCGCCACTATCAATAAGACCGGGTCGTTCAGGTACAGAGCAACCAAAGTAGGTGCGGATACCGCGCTGGCGCAGATAATCAAACTGGTCGAGGACGCCCAGACCAGCAAGGCACCCATTCAGCGGATAGCCGATATTGTGGCGGGACATTTCATAGTCATGGTTATGACCATTGCCCTTCTGGCATTCTTTTACTGGTACTTTATCGGATTTTCGAGTCTTGATATTGCCACCAATTACGGGATTGTGAGCCCGTTCCTTGCAGCACTGCTGATATCTATCACCGTCCTGGTCATAGCCTGCCCCTGCGCTGTGGGTCTTGCTACGCCCATTGCCGTGATGGTGGGGACCGGAAAGGGTGCCGAGAACGGCATCCTCATTAAGGGTGGCGAGGCATTGGAGATGGCGCAGAAACTGGATACGATAGTGTTCGACAAGACCGGTACCCTGACCAGGGGTGAGCCTCTCCTGACCGACGTGATGCCGGTGAACGGGACCGATGAGAATGACGTGCTTACACTGGCAGCCATTACCGAGAAAGGTTCCGAGCACCCGCTGGGTGAGGCCATTGTGAAAGGAGCCGCGAGCAGGGGAATCGAGATTCCGGATGGCAAGGACTTCAACGCTATAGCAGGACACGGTGTGCAGGTCATGTACGATGGCAGCCGGCTGCTGCTGGGTACCCGGAAACTGATGACCGATAATGGGATGGACCCAACGCCGTTGAACGATACCATGGAGGCGCTGGAGAACGACGGTAAGACTGCCATGCTCATAGCTAAGGATAGCAAGATCATGGGTGTCATAGCCGTTGCCGATACCCTGAAGGAGCATTCTGCCCGGGCAGTGAAGTACCTGCAGGACATGGGCATCACAACTGTCATGATAACAGGCGACAACCAGCGCACCGCTGATGCCATAGCCAGGCAGGTAGGCATCGACCGGGTGCTGGCCGAGGTACTCCCCCAGGACAAAGCCGATGAGGTGAAGAAGCTCCAGGCCGAAGGCCGGAAGGTGGCCATGGTGGGTGATGGTATAAATGACGCCCCGGCACTTATGCAGGCCGATATCGGTATAGCCCTTGGCAGCGGTACCGATGTTGCCATGGAATCAGCACAGATAGTGCTCATCAAGGACGACCTTCGCGACGTGGTGTCCAGCATCGAGCTGAGCAAGCGGACCATGAACAAGATTAAGCAAGGCCTCTTCTGGGCCTTTGCCTATAATACCGCGGGCATACCCATCGCACTGGGCCTGTTCGGACCGTACCTGATAGCTCCGGCACTGGCGGCGCTGTTCATGGCAATGAGTTCGGTTTCCGTGACCACAAATGCGCTGCTGCTCAAGCGGTTCAAGCTGAAACGCCAGGAGGTGGTATGATCATGGCTGTGAAATTCGCACATACGTTCATGTACAGCACGGTCACTGCAATAGCGGTTGCTGCGTCATTCTATGTGCTGTCCTTCGGCAGGATGGAAGTCTCGGAAGCTTATACGATAAATGATACCTATCTTGGTTCGGTGTTCGTGCTTCTGCTGGTTTTGATCATCGGACTGGCAGTATGGCCGAGGGTACTGGAGAAGACGCAATAGACGCTTATGTTTTTTGGGAAATTAGTCTAAATAAGAGATTTGTTAGAGAATTTAATCAGGAATAAAATTAGGGGTGAATAGAATGTACACATATAAACGAACCATTGAAATGGGATATGATGAAACTGTTGCGAAAGTCAGGGAAGCATTGAAGAATGAGGGGTTCGGAGTTCTTACTGAAATAGATATCAAACAGACACTCAAAACCAAACTCAATGTAGACTTTGAAGATCACATCATCCTGGGAGCATGTAATCCGCCGTTTGCATACAAGGCATTGATTGCAGAACGGGATATCGGGGTTCTGCTCCCCTGTAATGTATCTGTCTACAGGCAGGATGGGAAAACAGTTGTCAGCGCAATATTACCAACTGTCCAGCTTGGAAAAGTGGGAAATCCCGAGCTGATACCAATTGCAGAGGAGATTGAGAAATTGCTCAAAAGAGCGGTTGATGCAGTCGCTGAAGAATAACTGAACGTTGACGTATCAACAATAAACCACAGACAGATCAGAGGACACAGAGAGCTATAACATTTCTCTGTGTCCCTCGGCGACATGCACGCCTTGCTGGCGTAGCAGGCACTTAACAACGGGCTACGGTAGGTCAGTTTTCAAGTCGAATGATGAAAAAACTGTTATTGAACTGGCAGCAATTGGTACTTTTCTCTATAATATTTACAATGAGATAGAAAATAATCTCAAGCGTGTGGTAATATATAATCCAAAAGTCGAAGAGATTAATAAATCTCTCCCTTTCTATTTATCCTCTCTTGGTATGATAATGGACCTGGCCACATTGAAAGCGAATAAATAAATGGCCGCCAGCGAGATCAACCCGAACACCACGGACCCTGTATGAGCAGTATCGCTGGTTTGCCGGTAGGGCATGGTGAAAGCCAATCCCAGCAGACCGATATTCTGCATCCAGAAATGCAGTTCTGCCAGCCGGAGGCTGTACAGGTCGGTACCGGCAAACACCGGCAGCAGGTGGTACCCAACGCCAAATATCATCATTCCCACAAATCCTATCAGCAGGATATGGACATGGGAGGGCCTGAACAGTGTTGAATCGAGGATCATGATAATACCCAATGTGCTCCCGATCACCAGGTAGACCAGACTTGCCCAGGCGAATTTCAGTGGTAATTCCATGTAATCCCCTACGATCCTGCTGCCGCGTTCAGTTCGTCCAGCAATTGCTGGATGTCCACCTTGTGCATTCTGCAGAAGAACTCAATGGTCTCTGATGGCAGGCGACCCGGATAATTGGGCATGCCGTGCTTGACAAAGACCTCCTTCAATTGCGGATACCTGGTAATAACCTGGTTTACTTTATCTTTCCTGGAAATTATATCAGCCATCTTTCTCTCCCCCATAGATGTTACATTTGTTTCTGTATATAAATTCTTTCGGTTCCGGAAGACCTCTGTACCTTATCAGCAGGCCTTTCATTATGCAGCGGGAACAGGTGGGCTTGGATTAAGTAATTGGAATGCACTGGTCTTTATCAGAAATCAGGAACAATACAAAATTCCACTATTTTGCGAACGTTAAGAATTTTGCATTCACAGCTACAATTATCGTGCTTAAGGACATGAGTGCGGCACCAATTGCAGGACTGAGAAGTATTCCCTGGTTATAGAGTATCCCGGCTGCAAGGGGAATGGCAACAGCGTTGTAGCCCGTAGCCCATACCAGATTCTGTACCATCTTCCTATATGTTGCCCGGGCCAGGCCGATGATCGCCAGAACATCAAGGGGGCTGCTCCTGACCAGTATGATATCTGCAGTCTCAACAGCCACATCGGTACCGGCCCCTATAGCGATGCCAATATCTGCCTGGGCAAGAGCGGGAGCATCGTTTACCCCGTCACCTGTCATGGCAACCGTCAGTCCCCTGGACTGCACTTCCTTTATCTTTGCTGTTTTCTCCTGGGGGAGGACCTCTGCGAAATATTCATCAAGCCCCAATTCCTCTGAGACCCACCTGGCGACCTGTTCATTATCCCCGGTAAGCATTATGCATCTGATACCCATCTCTTTAAGTGTTGAGATGGTCCGGCTCGATTCGGGTCTGATAATATCTGCCAGGGCGATGGCTCCCTTTAGCTCTCCATCCAAAAGTACATATACCACGGTCTTCCCCTGGACAGAAAGTCCTTCTATTCGTTCATCCTCAAATGAAATATTCTGTTCCTTCAGATAACCGGGACTCACCACTTTCACATCACGACCTGCGACCTTCCCTTCAGCACCTTTGCCGGGAATAGACCTGAAATCTTCAACAGGTGCTCTCGTATCGACCGATACAGCGATCCCCCTGGCGATGGGATGTTCGGACCGCTCCTCCAGAGAGGCAGCATATACCAGGAGCTGCTCCTCGTCAATATCATCAGATAGGATGATGGTATCGGTAATCCCGAATTTTCCTTCGGTAAGGGTACCTGTCTTATCAAAGATGATCGCCTGGATATTCCTTGCCCTCTCAAAGGCAGCCCGGTTTCGTATCAACAGACCGTTTTTAGCAGAAATGGATGTGGAAACGGCCACAACCAGAGGAATAGCAAGCCCCAGGGCATGGGGACATGTGATCACCATGACGGTGACAGTACGCTCAAGAGCAAAGGCGAAGTCCCTGCCAACTACCAGGAACCATACCAAAAGGGTAATAGTCCCACCTGACAGGGCTATTATGGTGAGCCAGAGCGCGGCCCGGTTTGCCAGGTCCTGGGTTTTTGATTTGCTCTCCTGGGCCACTCTGACCAGTTCTATCACCTGGGAGAGGAAGGAATCATCACCTGTTTTTTCAACCTCCAGTGTAATTGACCCTTCACCGTTAATAGACCCACCTATTACTTTTGCACCTTCTTCTTTTGTGACAGGTTTCGATTCCCCGGTCAGCATGGACTCATTGACCGATGTTGCACCTTCGACCACCCTTCCATCGACAGGTATTTTCTCACCGGGTTTGACCAGTACCCTGTCGGTCTTGTTCAGTTCACTGAGCGGCACGTCCATAACACTACCGTCAGGCATGAATTTATGGGCATCAGAGGGCATGAGGCTCGCCAGTTCTTCAAGAGCTTTTGAAGCACCCATAACAGACCTCATTTCCATCCAGTGACCCAGGAGCATAATGTCGATAAGTGTGGCAAGCTCCCAGTAGAAGATCTTGCCTTCGAGACCCAACACCACCGTACTGCTATACAGATATGCTGTGGTGATGGCCACGGCTATAAGGGTCATCATACCTGGATTTCTGGTCTTTATTTCATGGAAGATCCCTTCAAGAAAGGGACGGCCACCGTAAAAAAATAGTATGGTAGACAGAAGGAACAGGAGATAAAGATCACCGGTGAACCGGAGTGTATCTCCCAGACCCGCCAGTTCCTGGACCATTGGAGAAAGAATAAGGATGGGAATGGTGATTACCAGTGATATCCAGAACCGTTTCCTGTAATCAGCCACCATATGGGAATGGTCATCATGCGCAGGTTTTTTCGTACTATGGTCTTTATGTTCATGCTGCATCTGGTGATCAGTATGTCCATTGGATGGATCGGATTCCTTCATGTAACTCCCCAATTACAATTTGGGCTAATGGGAGAAATGCTTTTTGGCTTTTTAACAGGAAAAGGCTGACTCTGCGGCATTTCGAGAAGATGATCGATACATGTGCCAGGCTACTCAACATCTGGAAGATGTCAGTACATCGATCCCATTCATCCTTCTTTCATTTGATAATTCAGCCTTCCAGCCATCTGCAGCAATCAAGTAAGCATCATCCTGCATGGTCTCTATCGCTACAGAACTCTTCGAACAGTTCGGCTGTGACAAATACACCTTCCTATGCATCTCACCCTGACGGATGAAAATAGGTACTTTGAATTCGAAGGCGAGGACAGGTATCCCGAAAAAGAAGAAGCACCTGTCAAGCCAAAACGGCTCAAGCTCAAACATAAACCCAGGTATTTCAAAGAAGCCCTCATCCTCAAACTGGAAGAAGGGGACGAGCACCTTATCCGCCAGATCACTGATGGAGAACTCTCCAGCCAGGGTATCCTGCGAAATGATGGCGACACATACAGATAAAAAATGCAAGGCCCATCTGCAAATGATTGCTCGAAGAAGTGGTTCCAGCACTTTCGCAGGGATCCCGGCGGCAAGTTAGCCCTGTGCTTCTTCCTGGCCCAGGCCACTCGCAGGTCCCGTCTATGCCATTATTGCAGCAGAGGAGGTTTCGCCGGGATCGAGATCATCGCTGCAGGTCCTCAGAGGTGGCGTGTGTGTCATCGATAATGCCCGGTTTATTACCCTTTTAACATAATTTCTATCCTGGAACAGATCTCCTGAGCCCCGGAATTGACCGGAACCATATCGATCTTATCAGGACCGGAAGCACCCAGTCCAAGTTCCACCGCCCTTGCTATCTGTTCCTGCTGGAATACAGCTCCTTTGGAAACCTCGTCTGTAGTCCCGTATATCCTGAGTACGCTCACTCCTACAGCATCCAGAGCCACTCTGTCTTTGCTGGCTATCATTATCCCGGGATTGATCAGGGTCCCGGTATCAGGGCCACCTTTTGAGAAACCCTGTATGCCGTCCATTATTACGAACTCAGGTTCATATGCCGTATTGATCTCTGCGATCATCTTCCTCTGGTGCCTGGATGAATGGAGTTCGGACATGTAATTATAACCATCCTCAGGATCGAATTTTGCCACCATACCCACACTGTTCTTGAGAGACATTGTGAAATGACCCCCATACCTATGGGTTTTCAGACAGCAGGTCTGGATGATTGCATCAACATCCCTGAATACCCTGGGAAACAAGAATCCCCTTTTCCAGTGACTGCCCGTTTCCCTGACCCATTCACTGCCTGTACTATCGTCCAGTACCACTATATCAAAATCCAGCTCTGCTGCAAGTCCTGATACACCCGTTTCTCTAAACACATTTCCCGTGTTCCCCATTCCACTTCTTTCTGCCAGTAACACCTCTGCTCCGTGTTCCTGTAAGATCTCAGTAATCGTGGACAATGTATCAATATGTGAGGAGGCTGGAAAGGGATCCGCGCTGTTATAATTGGCCTTTATGCCAATTCTTTTACCAGACAGCACCCCAAGATCATATTGCTGCAATAATTCCTGTATGCCACTTCTTCGGTCAGTGGTCTTTATAATGTATACCTTCGAATTTGCCATATCTGATCCTCCTTTCATTATGTCATCGTTTCTCTTTTTATCAATGCACCCTAAAAAGATAAACGAGAATAGACTTACTAACATGCTGAGAAACTGTCTTCTCTTCAATGCACGATCCAATCTGTTATCACCCTTATGTCAAAAGATGGTTAGCGAGACTCTTAAGCTTTGTCAGGATCACTATGCCTGATATTCCCTGCCGTCCGGTATAATGGACGTCTTTTGGATGTTCTTCAGCTGGACCATGTGTCAATCATCTTTTCAAAATACCGTAGGTTCATCCTCATATCTCGCAGCTTAACACAAAGATCAAACGGACCTTTCTAATCGGACAATCTCAGATAATCTCATATCTTTGTTATCTGCCTGATATCTCAATGCTCCTTTGACCGCATTCCATATGGTCAGGATCAGAACAAATACTGACAATGAGACATACATACTGTTAATGAATTTGTACCAAAATGCCTCTTGTTTCATCACAGCCAGTTTCTCCTGAGTTTTCTCGCGCTCGATCAGCTCTCCGCTGAGCTGGTATTTTATGGAAATGGCATCATACGTTTCAACCATTTCATTGTAATGTTCCCAGACAGTGACAAATCTTAGTGGATTACGTATCACCCTTGTCCCAAAAAGGCTCCAGGTATTATTCTGTATATCTCTATGGATCCTATTGACCTGAAGTTCCAGTTCATGAGCTTCTGCGATCAACTGTTGTATGATGCCATTCAATTCCATGATATCATTATTCTGTGCCTGCACACATCCGCTATCGTTAAGCAGCGAACAGATATCTTTCATTTTTTCGTGGACGTTCCGCGACTCATAATACGAAGCATCCGGATTTGAGAGATTCTCAGATTCAGTTGCATTAGCTTCCAGACCGCCTATGAGCACCAGTGCAAATTCAGTCCAGCCATTGTGTGCAAAATGTGTTATTTCACTGCTCTCCCGATGATATTTTTCTATTAATCGTATACTGTCCATTCTGTCGAATTCTTCTTTGCCCGTCATCAACCCCTCATACGCTGCATTATAGCTGTTTTTTTCATAATGACCGTATGCAGCACTCATGGAATTGAGGAACTTGATCGCCGTATTGGTCAACAAGGTAATGTTTTCCACATCAGCCATCCCGTTCTCAAAAAATTCCTTTCTCAAAAGGGATTCGGTTGTAATCCTCACCGTTTCCATTGCGGGATGGCCCGTAATAGCAGGGTCGTTCTCAAAATTCCTGACATCACTGAGTAATTCCCTTACTCCGGGGGGTATTACGGCAAAAGAGATCTGGAACGGCTCATCTCCTGCATATGTTGTCCGGACTTCTCCTTCCCACAGGTAATTTCCTACCGGGGCTTCTTCAGGTTTCATCACTTTGATATGAATACTCTCAGAACCACCCGGGGGTAGGTAATCTACTTTTTTTGGAAACGTGAACCAGGTTGTCTGACCGTATTCTTCCCGGATACCTCTCACTTCTTTTCTCAGTGCCGTAAAGGAAATTATAATATTTTCGACTGGCGTCTTGCCTCCCGTTTCCGTAATGGTGATCTCCTGATCACTGGTACCCGGTCTGCCATAATCAAAAATGATCTTATCCTGTTGATCGGACACTTCAATAATTGGCCGGGGAATGGTATATACCAGGTTGTCGTCGATTAACTCAGCGCCATTTGAAGACGTAACACCGATATCCGGCCGGTACGTGCCGGGAACCACCCCCCTTTCCTTAACAGTGAAACCGAAGGTGACAGTTCTCCCCTGGCCGTCAATAAGGGGGAACGAGGTCGGAGAAGTAGTGACCGTATCAATTGGACCATTAGCTCGTAGTCGTATCCCCACATTTCTTGCATCGTAAAATCGTAGTTCTTCCCGTAACGTGAACGATCTGGTGTACGATTTACCTGTGGTTACCTCGCCAAAATTTATGTTCCCTGAAAGACCCAGGGTCGGAGGCGGCCAGCGTGTTTTTACCAGGACGTTCACATTTTCGGATCGGGAACCACTGGTCAGTCTGACCCTTCCTGAATAACTACCACCGTTCGCTGCACTGTCAATGATTTTAACGGTTATCAGGACTGAATCTGAACTTAATGGAGGAATGGTCAACGTAGACCGCGAAGAAGTCACCCGGATGAAAGACCCGTCATTCGTAGAAGGATCTATATTTACTGTCAGCGTCGCATTCAATTCATTATTAACCTCAATATCAAAGTTCCTGATATACGGATTTGACCACGTTTTCGTTCCTTTGGGAGCATTGAAGGTGATATCTATGGTTTTCGAAGTGGGATTGAGATTGAAATCCTGCGCATTAGCAGTACAGGTAATTATAGCAAGCACAATACTTAATAGAACAATCCTCATATCATTCTCTTCTGACCAATGTATTCAATTTCGTATCTGTGAAGTCCCTTTGCCAGTCCCTGAAACCTATCATAAAAATGACCATGGCAAGAAACAGTGGGATCACTATTGTTACTATTTTTATGAAAAATGTGTTAAAGATAGATGCAGATAATTCGTTTGCATCGTGTTCTTTTGATGTAAGTTCTGTATAATCCTCAGCATATTGTTGTGGAAGTCTCGGCAGCGTTTTATCTGAAATCCCGTTGTCATGGTATATTTCTATGGCATTCGAGTAATTTCTCACAACGTCTTTTGATATGATATAACGGGAAAAGAGAACGAACACTCTTTCATCTTCATTGTCCAGGGTTTTTTTCAATTCATCAGCATGCCGGGAAAAATTGGAAGCGTTATCCATATTGTTGTTAAAATTCGATGTCATTTCTTCAAGCTTCGTCCTGGCCAACTCACTCTTTATTGTATTCCCCGACCCCTGATATGCCAGGGTGATATATTCCTGGTACTCAATTCTAATGGGGAATGCTTCTTCTTTTTCTATTTCGATTTCGAAATAATGTGCTCGTTCTTCTAAGAACTGATCTAAGGAATCCTTCTCTTTCTCAACGATCTCAATCACTATAGGGTCGTTAAGTTTCGGGGAAGTCCTGGACAGACTTTCCAGATAGATGGCTTCACCTTTCAGATCGATGGCTTTTCTTACCGATTCTTTCTGATGTGCAGGCAGATCATTTCTGGACTGAACAAAGATGGTATTGAATTCCTCTAAGAATTTCCTGACAGAGTCTGCAAATTTATTGTATTCAACATTCCTCACATCGCCATCCTCAAAGGACAAAAAGAGGATAGCCAGGTTTTTGATATTTGGAATATCTGAATAAATATCAGGAGAGATCGAGATATCTTTTATCGATTCGATCAATTCCAGATTTGTCCTGTTTTCCTGGGCGATTACTGTTGGTGATACTACACACAACAATACCAGAAGTAATCCTCCATAACCCCGAATTCCCATATTTATTTATTATCTTTTGAATAGAAAAAAGTACCGGAGAATACGGGTAATTTGGCGTTTGATATCGGTTTCAAGTTTTTTTTCACCATTCCATTCTCTCATTGTGTCAATACAGCAAATGTTTAAACATATTCACCGATAATTACTCAATGGTGGAAACGTGGCTCGGACATTTATTGGAATTGGGCAGTGCGGAAGTGCAATACTTGACGCGATTTTTGCAGAAAAGAACATGTTCCAGATAGCAGATCCCATTGTTATCAATTCTGATGTCAATGATCTGAAAAAGCTCAAAAATATCGGGAACCAGTATTGGATCGGCATTTCCAGATCCGAAGGGTTCATTAAAGGCACCACGAAGGGATTCGGAGAATTTGTAACAGGTGGATTTGGCAACTACCCGGAAAACGCAGAGGAGATCATAGCTCCTAATTACGGGAAGTTAAAGGCAGTCCTCAAAGAGAGAATAGAGGGTGAACCCGGCGACACGAGTAAGGAAAAGCATGCCACCCCATTTGCCCTGCTCGCATTGGGGACAGGTGGTGGTACCGGAAGCGGTACGGCTTCTTATGTTGCCAGAGCCCTTAAGGAACTCTACGACATCCCTGTTCTGGTAATTGCCGTGCTTCCGGGCAGCGGGGAGGGAAAAGAAGGCGACCATCTTGCCTGGAACGCCTGGAGATGTATACAGGGTCTTTCCGGGATCGTTGATGGTTTTATCCTGGTTGACAACGAAAAACTGTCCCATAAACAGAACATCGAATACTATTTTTCAAAGTATAATACATACATCGCGAGGTGTATCAATGACCTGATAGCAGGGATAGTCATTGAAAAAATAGACCTCTCAACGGTACCATTTGGAGGGGAATTCAAGGATATAGACTTCAACGATATTGTTACCACATCCTCTTTTCAATCCAGCGGGGAGAACAGGCCCGGATTTGCTGCTATCGGGAGGGCAAGCACCCAGGTACGGGGTCTTGCGTACTATATGCCAGTTATCTCAAAATTTTCCCGTGGATACAGCACCATAGATGTGACGGAATTGCTTGACCAGGTAATGGTAAGCCTGAGCCTGGAAATTGAAGGACCTGATCTTGAGAACGCCATGAAGAACCTGGTAAATGTCAGGGTACCGGACTATTATCTGGAAGATGAGGATCGGCTGGATACGAAGACCATAAAAAAGTGCATGGAACTGTACAGCAGAACGGGCTGGAGGATATTTGGACTGTCAAGGACAAAACGGGATCTGGTATCGATAACGGTACTGTTGACCTTCCTGCCCGATGAGCTTCAACGGTTACTGGAATTGGAAGACACTGCCAGGCAGTACGCACAAAAAAAAGGTATCAATAATTACCCGCTTTGACTGAATTTATTCAGGTATTCAAGATAACGGTCAAATTTATCATACTCGATCCTGTAAGCATGCAGGGTAGTATCGTAGGATCGTTCTGAAACCTGACCGGCCATATCCTCCTCAAATGTCTGTGGGTCATCGAGGTACGCTTCGAAATGGGTTTGTAACTCTTCCAGTCTCGGTATTGTCGGAGAGACCAGCAGCACTGTTATACTCAGGTGCTGCATAGCCCTCCCTCTCAAGAAAATAATATCGATCTCAGGATTTCTCTCCTTGAACAGTTCCTCCTGGAGATACGCCATAATATCTGATTCATAGGATGGGATTTCCTTTTTGTCCGGCAACGCCACGATCACAAGGATCCGTCTTGCCGTCTCAGGCAGGCACTTTGCAGCGCAGTTCTCTTTTATTGTCCGCAGTACGATCCAGCCAATATTGATCTTTTTCAGTTTGTCTTTCGGTTCTTCCCGGTAACAGGGAACAACCGGTGCGCTGCAGTCTCCAATCCTGAAACTTCGTTTGAAATCTGCACCTTCCCAGCCTTTGGGGCTTATGCTCAGGTCAGAGCTGGAACAGGCGTTCATCCACATCCAGGCATTTGCCAGAAGTCGGTTCACGGTTTCGTGTACAGCCATGGTATTCTGTTTCATCATATTCTGAACATGCTGGTTGTCTGCGATCAAAATACCATCGCACAGAGTACTGTAGCGTGCCATGTTTGCCGCAGCGTTCACATCCCTCCACCCTCCACTCTCCTTTTCAAAAGGGAGTACTATGGTTGCAGTGTAGAGTTTTCGTGCCGAGTCCTGCGTACTTTTGGAGCGCAAATATTCCAGGAACACAGGTCCTGCACCGTTTCCTGTGCCTCCGCCTGCACTGTTGAAAATATTGAAACAATCACACCAGGTAATATGTTCATTGATCAGGTCGATGTACCGTTCATTGACCTCCTCATTCCCGCGAAAAAAATCCCGGGCCATTTCAGCTGAGATCATCCATGCTCCCCCGACCCCTGCATGGGAACTGGCTGGAGACAACATGAAAACATTCAACGGATGTACTCTTTCATTCGCTTTTTCAGGATTTATCGCTTCTGATGGAATGCCTTTTTTGTGAATATTACTCATCACTCTCAGGGTATCTTCACTATCTGTCAGGAAATAGTAAAAATTTTTCATTAGATACGTGTACCGCATACTGGTAAGTTGATAATACAGCTGCAGTGCAATGTTCCTCCCGCACTCTCCTGCCCCCACCATCAAAGTTTTCATTATTACTTCACTACCATTCCTTTCTTAAGCCTGCCATATATGAGTTTTGCTATCACCTTCTTGATCATCTTTTCCTTACGGTCCTCACCAGTACAACCTTTTAATTCAGTGACAATGGCTTCCCCCAATCCTTTGTAGATATCCTTACAGGTGACATCTTTTTTTGGCATATACTCTGAAACTTCCCGGGTAAGCGCTCCTAACGCCCGCTCGCTCATATAATCTGCCACATAGTGTTCCAGGCAGGTGAACCTCTCATGCAAAAACACAACTTCCTGTTCCAGCAGGCCGATCTCATTGATGTTACTGGTATCGATCCTCTGTTTCACATCGTCAAGCTTATCCTGCTCGTCCTGAAGCAGGTAGTTCCAGACGCTCCTCAATTCTTCGGCATCTTCGTTGTCTGAAACGGAACTATACATCCTTCCCGGTAGCTGCTCGACCAGAGCAAGATCTTTTCTGAGGTTTTCAAGCATGGACTGGACCATACCTTTTTTTTTGAGCTGCACGTGTTGAAATACGATCTGTCTATCCATTGGATCAAGTATCTCTTTTATGTCAGCCTCGCTGTCAATATTTTTTGTAGCCAGGTGCTCTATTATCAAAGAGTAATCTTCATTTTCCTGAACATCGAGGTGACTTTCTACCTCTGCAATAAGTTCATCAACGCTTTGTGCGACTTCCATTACAGGTGTATCATGGTATAACCTGTCACGTATTTCCTGTTTTTCGTGCTCGAATTTCTGTTTTTCCCCGACAAGCGTGACCAGAGGTATTTTTTTGTCCAGATACTGCAGTTTTTCAAGCACCTTTTTTCGTTCTTTGCCTGAGAAAAAATCAACTATTTTTCCTTGCATCATCATTAAAAAGGCAAATAAGTGCAATATAATTTTTGGGCACCAGTTTTTCAAATATTTGATGTAATAAGCAGAAATGTTTATTATTCTCTGCGTCATTGAATCTATTGGGGGCATACTATACTTGATTGGATTATTGATCGCCTGGTTCTTTGTTGGCATTTTACTAGTATCTCTTTCAGGTGTGCTGTACTATTATGATGCATTCGGGTTTTTGGGTTTTTCATTGATCCTTTTGCAGGGGATCGTGGTCTTGTTGGTAAGCGCATACCATATTCTATCATGGCAGGCCAAATGGAAAGAGCCGGGAAAGGCCAGTAACAAAGGATTGAAACGTGCGTTCATGGTCCTGGCGGTTCTTAGTATGATCATTGTTGTCATTGGGGTTCTTGGCTACCTGCTCAGTGAATTTGGCGTACTGGTATTGGATCTGCACCTGACAAACACATTCCTTGCTTTTCTGACCTTTGGATTGTTCGGGACCGTCTGTGGTATCTTCTCCATGATATATGTGGATAGGAATAGACCAAATGCGCTCCTTTCAGCAATTATCGAGCAACAGAACCTGTTGAACAAGATGAAGAGCGAATCCGAAAACATCGGATCAGAAATCCGGTCTATAGGTGAATACTTAAAGAAATCGCATGAAAGCGCCATGGAAATTGAGGCGAGAAATAAGCAGGAACTGGAAGGGAGGTGAACCGGATGGACGAGGTGTTTTCCGAAGAAACAGTGAACAGGATAATAATCGGTTTGGGAGGACAGGGGAGCCGTATCGTGAATATGGTGGCCAATTACCTTGATTCCCACGGAGGGATACCAAAGAACGAGGCCTTTATTTTCATAGACAGTAATGATGCAGACCTTTCGGGATGGTGTCGAAACATTCAAACACCACAGTCCATCATATACAAAAAACCCCTCCCTATGCCTTCGGGTTCCATATTCAGCTCGAGGAATCCATGGTTCCCTGAAAAATATATCGCCCTGGTGGGCGGTATTGGTGCGGGACAGCGCCGGGTTTTCGGGAAAGCCCTGTATACCATTCACCGGGATGGGATCCGGGAAACCATTAATAAAGCCCTCCAGGACCTGGTGGCAAAGACCAATAAACGGGATTTTGTGGTGATCCTGGTCAGTTCACTTGGCGGGGGGACCGGTTCCAGCATCATGGTCGACCTGTCCATGGATATACGGAAGTGGATACAGACCAGCTACAAGGATCCCATTATCATGGGATTTGGGATACTCCCGTCCATGGACGAGGAAGATATAACCATTGGAAATGCCATGGCAGCCCTGAAAGAACTGCACTTTGTCCTGTCCCAGAAAGAAAAAAAAGAGAAGTACTGGAATCCGTTCAAGCTCTTCGTCCTGGTGGGGAGAAATGTTTCGGGGGCAAGGGATGATGACGCCCTCCGGGAGATCGCGGTCAGGTTCTTTGTGGATCTGGGATTTGTACCTGGAAAAAAGAAAAAGACAGAAGATAAATGGTTCGACCTGAACGACCTGATGACTGCAGCGGCACCGCTGACAAATAAATTTTCCACCATAGGGTACCACCTGGTAGAGTTCCCGGCAACAAAGATCCTGAGGTTGTTCGAGACCGAGGATACGATCAGGGACATGAACTCCCGGCAGGTTCATTTCCAGGCAGATATGACCTCCATAAAGGACAGGATCACCGGGCTGGAAAGCCAGCTGGGAAATGCCAGGACCAGTATTGATAAACTGGAGGACGAGGTCAATGTGCAGGAGATGAGCCAGGGATGGTCCTCGGGTAAGAAGGGAATGACAAAATTGCGAGGGAGCCTGGAATTGGCCAAGCATCAATTACAGGATATCACCTTCAATAAAAATAAGTTGAACCTGGAATTCAGGGAACTTGAAAGTAAGACAGGCAATCTTGTGGGGGAACTTAACAATCTCAAAGCGTACAGGGACCAGATCTCAAAACAGGTCCTCACCCCTTCACCCAATATCAATATGCACCAGATACCTTTGACCGAGGAAGAAATAAACTATTTCAGGGGAAAAGAGGTGAAGCTGGATGTTACCAGGGGGGAACTTGCCTCCACGTTCAAACAGGTCATGGAAGAACTGGGGAGATTCGAAGAGTACGATACGCATGTTCATAAGCCTTTTAACGAGCTCCAGATCGCCACGTCGCCCCTGCTCAATTACCAGCACCTGATGAAGAAGGAACAGATCAACCCGAACATTCTCAAGATTTTGCTTGACAAGGAATTCATCGAGATTGATACTGAAACCGGAGGTATCATCGATGAAGAGTCCAAGATAGGTTTTGTTGCAGCTATCCTGAGTTCCCACAAGGCCAATATCGATGAAGGCAAACTGGGGAAGGAAAATGCGGAAAATATCTTACGAAGGACTATAGCCAGGCATGCCCAGCTGTTTCCCCTTAACGTGCCGCTGGACAGGTTCAGTGTCAATATCTATACGCTGATGATCGGTCTGCATCCATGGGCTCCGGCCCCGGGATATCCTTCCCGGCTCAGTGACCTGGATATCATGCGCAAGATGTACAAACGCTTCAATGAGGAGGAACTGTTCCTGCATCATTCCCTTTTTCTGGGAGATTTCCAGATGTTCAGTGAGATCACGGGAATCCCTATTCCATGGGGAGATACCAGGGCATCGGTCTCAAGTGTGATCCAGTTCTGGAAAAATTACGACCTGGTAGACAGGGAGGCAAAGTGGAGCCGGGTTCCCATTACAGTAGTGGAGATACTCAGGAAAGTGGAAGAACTGGACAACCAGCTGTCACTGGTAAAGCCCAAACTTGTCCTGCTGGACGCGCCGGCCCAGTTCTCCCCTATGGCGGTGGCCAATATCAGATCGCACGTGCACAATGCCTCTGCTGAGCTGGTCCAGCTGGAAAAATCACTCAATGACTATATGATGAAGCTGGATGAGGGAAGGGATTATCTTTTAGAATTCATCTCCCAGGTCAGTGAAGAGGATACAGTGGAGGAATCACATGCGGCAAAGATCAAAAGCCTCCTTGAGACCACATCGAGCAGGATAACGGTGGTCCAGAACAAGATACAGGAAACGGGAGGCATTTTAGGGGAAGAGGTGCCTGGACGCCTGCAGAAGATCAACGGCTTTGTGAACAGCATTTCAGTGGAGGACCAGACGCCGCAGGTGGTGCATCATATCATAGATATCGGAAGAAACCTGGAAGATATCAGTCCCAGGATCCCTGATCTGAGCAAGAACCTGCAACAATTGGAAGTGCCGCTGGGTGACATCCGGACGCACGTGGATACCCTGACCGAAAAATTAACCCGGGCGGTGGGAACATGAAGAAGATTTTGATAATTATGATACTGTTACTGGTATGTGCCAGAGGTGTCTCAGCACAGGAAGTGCTGTCAATTGACACCAGCAAGAGCTTTGTCATTATTGTTGATGAAGGGGGAAAGAAGTATATGCTTGAAGAATTTACCCGGCCAGACCAGCTCTCATTTCTGGAAGGGCAACAGCTTGAAGCACATTTTTTCATCAGGAGGACTACTTCGAATCCCCGGGATACGTACGTCCTTGAGATGCTAACTGATCTGGGGAACGCTGAATGGCAGTATGAGATACTGGGAAACATAACCCGCTTCAAAACTGCGAAATTAACGGTCTGGAATACTCCCCGCGAACATTCGGTGTCTTCCTTTGAGGTAGTACTCAGCGGCAGGGTGCCCAAACCTGCTGTCAGGACAGAAGAACCGTACTTTAAGGATTACATAGGAGAAGGACCGGGATTTCGCAGTAATGAACTGGCCGTGTTCACGGTATTTGACGGGCGTGATGCCATTACAAAAGTGCAGGTTGTGGGGCAGTATACTTTTGTATCAACCAATCCTGATATCGAGCGGTATATGGGAGAAATCAATACGAATCTGGACACGTCCAGCCTGCCAGAGGACTATGCCGATATCCTGGAAGAACAAAAAGAGTATATTGTCACATTGAGCAAAACCGGGCATGTGGGACTGGCCCTGGACCTTTCGAGAATATATGCCAGGACCGTGAAAGATCTCGCAGGTATTGCACCTGGTGAAACAGGTACCAGTACGATCACCGGGCTGATCCTTGGTGTCCTTGTTGCCATTCTCCTGGCGGTGGTCACAGGTGTCATTGGATATAAGGTGGGTCAGGGCGGGGAGAAGGTGAGCGACGATGTTATTGACCAGATGGAGAAGTCGTACAACACGTTAAAAGAACATTCCGAAAAATTGGGACATATCGATATCTCCAGCGTTCCCGGAGCCGAGCAGCAGGCTGCGGAACTGGAAACTGTAAAGAGACAGGTCTCCCTGAGCACGGCAGGCCTGAAGAACATACTCAACAGGTTGCGATGATATTTCCGCTTGAATGCTATTTCTGCACGTGGACCGGCAGGGCTAAAGAACATACTCAACAGGCTGCGATAGCGTTCCATGTTCCCGATAGGTACAGATAGAGCACAAGGGCCACCAGCAGTGCACCAGTCAGCACTGCCGCATGTTTTAGCGGCGAGACCACCCTGGCAGAGGAAGAATAGGCATCCCAATAACGTGTCTCTTTTTTCCATTTCAAGCCCAATGCAAATCCGATAGTTCCGCCGAGTACGACTCCAAGACACAGATAAGGAAGTATCATGGTTTTGAACCGGGTTTTCCTTTGCTCATATTCATCTGTTAATACATTCAGGTTGGATGTGAGGAGGTTTGACGTGTTGGTTCGCTGACTGTAGATGCGAGATACGTTTTGTTCGATCCCCCGCATATATTCTGCTTCAGTGTTCAGCTTTTCCCATCGGGTTATGAGAAGGCTCTGTGTTTCCTCACGTCGGGCAATAGAACGGGTGATATTTGTTCTTTCCATGTCCTGAAAGTATAATTCGTTCACTAATTCATGTTCTTTCGATACATACAGGGAATGGACCAGTACCGGAACGTGAGATAAACTGATGTTTATCCCAATGATTCTGAGATAATTGCGGTCTAACCTTGCAGCGTATTCCCGTGCAGCAGTCTCATTTTCTTCCCAGGAGGATGAAAAAAGCGAAAGACCTTCCATAAATTCTACACTGAGCCTTCCCAGTTCTTCTTCCTCCCGGTCCAGGTTCATCCTGCACATCTGGTACAGTTCTTGCTTCAGTTCAGTGTAGTTTCCGGCATTTTCATCAATATTGTCTAATTCGTTACAGAAATCGTAGCTTTCCGACTGCCCATATCCCGGGATGACGAGGACAATGCATCCTGCAAGGATCAGGACGATTTGTATGTCCTTTTTCATGATGTTCTGTTTTCTGCCTGCCTTTCTGAGCATGTCATTTCCTCCAGAAAAAGACAAGGAATGCTGATACGACCCACAATCCTGCTATCATGCCTGTTATTATCCCCAGGAACATTATGGATCCTTTTTTGCTGAGTACCATAACGCGATGAAGATTTCGCTCAGTGGTATTTTTTTGTGTAGAATCCTCCTGTATGGTCTTGTCAAGAACGCCGATTTTCAATCTCAACAGAGTACTGTTATTTTCACTATGGCGAATTTGTTCTTCTAATGTTGTTGCCGACGCATTCAGGTTTGTGATGTTCTGTACCAGGATTGTCTCATTCAGATACAGGTCGGCTAACTGATGGGTGTTGTTGTGATACTGGTTCACCAGAGGGAGCAGGTTCTGGGCATCCCCATGCATGATATTGAACAAACAGAAACCTATAATGATACTTACGAGCAAGGCTCTTCGTGTATGCATTCAAACACCCCCCGTTATAGAGTATATCTTTACTTTCAACTACTTGATATTTTCTTTTTCAAGTGATGGTGGCAACTACGGTGATGCTACCATAGTGTCTCAATGAAAGATACTTTCCTTGTTGCAGAAACAGTATCTTTGATTCGAATGTCCCTTAAAATCTGGAAAAAAATGAAATAATCTCAGTTCAACGAAAAAAGCCATAAAAGAAATAAAGAAATCCCGGACAGCCCATAATTGAAAAAGAACAGGTCATTCAGGTTACGACCGTGAACTCTCACTACTGACCTGCTCAATATCATACAATAATTGACTGCTGCCGAGCCAAATTCTCACGATTAATAATAAACAATAATAGTATATAACGTTTTCGGGATTTTTGAGTATAAAAAAAATAGACATCATTATAAACCCGGATATCTATTACGGCACCCGGGATGTAATCGCTGTGGCTCTTGAACAATATGTACAGAAATTCCAAAATATCAAACGCTCCACTCGTGGTAACATCAACATCGATCCCTTGCAGCGCGGCGGAATACTGACCGACCAGGCCAGGGCGACCCTGATGGAATGGGGCGACGGCTATTCGGTGTGTGATTTTTGTCCGGGGGTACTGGATATGATCAAGACCCCCCCCATATTTGATTTTGTACACAAGGCCCTGCCTGAGTTCCTCGGCATTGACGAGGCCAGGGTGACCAACGGCGCCAGGGAGTCCAAGTTCGCTATCATGCATTCCATGGCCAGGGATGGGGACTGGATCGTGCTGGACCAGAGCGCACATTATACCTCATACGTAGCAGCCCAGAGGGCCAGACTGAACATCAAGGTAGTACCAAATTCAGGGGCACCGGATTACCGCATCACTCCGGAAGGATATGCCGATGCCATCCAGGATGTCATCAAAGAGACCGGTAAGTCTCCGGCACTGGCACTGGTAACCTACCCGGACGGCAACTACGGCAATCTGCCGGATGCAAAAAAAATCGCAGCGGTTTGCCACGAACATGATGTGCCCCTGATCCTGAACGGTGCATATTCGGTGGGCAGGATGCCTGTGAATGCAAAGGACCTGGGTGCGGATTTCATCGTGGGCAGCGGGCACAAGTCCATGGCATCTTCGGGCCCCATTGGGGTGCTCGGCGTGTCAGAAGAATATTCTGCAAAATTGTTTGAAAAATCACCTACACATAAGGTCAAGGAAATAGAGTTGCTGGGCTGTACTGCCAGGGGGGCCACTATCATGACCATGCTGGCATCCTTCCCCACAGTAGTAGAAAGGATCAGGTACTGGGACCGTGAAGTAGAAAATGCCCGCTGGTTCTCGGCACAACTTGGATCCATGGGCCTGGTTCAGCTTGGGGATAATCCCCACAACCATGACCTGATGTTCTTCGAAGCCCCTATCTTCTACAAGATGTCCCAGACCGCCAAAGATGGGCGGTATTTCCTCTATAAGGAATTGAAAGCCCGAAACATTCACGGTATTAAAGCAGGACTGACCAAATACTTCAAACTCAGCACATTCGGTGTATCCAGGGATGAATTGAACATAGTTGTGGATGCCTTTGAAGAGATAATCACAAAATAGCGAGGTAGCTCAATGTCGGGTCATCAGGTTTCAACAGGATAACCTGCATCCTGCCACGCTACGATCCCGCCTGCCATATTATAGACTTCAGAATAACCATTATCCACAAGAACCCTGGAGGCAATGGCACTGCGCCTTGCTGTCCTGCAATATACCAGTATGGGCATATCAGCAGGCACCTCGTCCAGCCTGTTCTCAAGTACATCATACGGTATCAGGACAGGACTGTCAATATGTCCTGCATCATATTCTTCCTGGGTGCGTACATCCAGTAAGAAGAATCCCCCGCTATCGATCATTGCTTTTGCTTCTTCTACAGAAACATCCGTGTATTTGACATCATCTCGAGTATCAGTGACACAGCCCAGTGCTGAAATACTGAGCAGTACAAAAATAAAAAGGACGTTTGTTCTCATAAAAGGAATCGTACTTCCCATAAACAACTATACTCTTGCATACATATTAAAAGTTTACGAAGCATCTTCAGGCTACTACTACGGACTTGCATACATATTAAAAGTTTACGAAGCATCTTCAGGCTACTACTACGGACTTGCAT
>JAMJFV010000005.1:0-5678 GCA_023544495.1 ANME-2 cluster archaeon | reverse complement strand
CATACATATTAAAAGGTAACGAAGCATCTTCAGGGATGGTATGAATATACCGCTCCCTGAAAGCGCTATCCCGCATCAGGCATGATGAGGCGCTTTTTTTGTATGCGGCTGATTTGCCCATACGCTTCCATATATCCTGTAACGGCTCTTCCCTGATATTCCCAAACGTAAGTGGTGTGTAAGCACAGGGCAGCACATCTCCCGCAGAGGTTATGTGAACCCACCTGCGACCGGCAAAACAGCCGAACATATCGGGTCCCATGAAAAAGGGAAATGCTGTTACCCGTGGGCCGTCTGTGAGCCTGTTCTTCTCCTTCTGGAACCTGCCCAACCTGTCAACATCATTGGTACCGATGGTCTCATCTTCATGGTCAAGCCACCTCCCCACTGCGATGATCTCGTATAATGACATTTCATGCATGCCCTTTGTTTCGGCAAGTGCATAGAAATCGTTCAGCTCATCAATATTATTGGGTGACACCACCACGAACATATCAGTGAGCAAACCTGCATCAATAGCATTTGTGATGCCGTTCATGGCATCCTCGTACGAGCCGCTGCGACCTCGCACACGGTCATGTTCGACCTTACGGGGACTGTCGATACTGACCCGCAATGCATACAACCCTGCTCCCTTCAGTTCTTTTGCCTTCTCAGGAGTAAGACCGAAACCGGATGTGAAGGTAGTTGCAATAGCTTTTGTTTTATCTACGTGCCGTATCATCTCGGGAAGGTCTTTCCTGAGCATGGGTTCTCCACCGTCAAATGAGATGAGATACGAGCCAAGGTCGATGGACTCGTCCACTGCCCGGTTTATTTCCTCAAGCGAGAGTTCAGGGTCTGCCAAGATATCAGCAGCCCCGCAGTGGATGCACCTGTTGGGACAGCGCATGGTAATGCCGATGGATGATTGGTCGGGAACGCGTTTTTTCAGCACGGCCGATACCTGTGCAGATATCAGGCGGTCGAATGCCGTACCCGGGACCGGAGGAGCCCATGATGAGAATATGATCTTTTCATCATCAACACATATGGGTTTCTCTTCAAGGAACATCTTATTGATACGTTTGATGATAGGTTTTGCCACAGATGACAGTGTCCCTTCAGGCACTATCTGCACCCTGTCGTTCTCGGTAATGGCATTTAATTTAATGTATGATTTATCGTAAACTCTCATTGGTCCCTACGTCCCGTATTTGGACGGGCAGCCCATTACAAGAAAATTTGCGTCCACTCTATCTGTGGATATTAATGTACCTCTGACCGATACCTGTGCACCATTGGCCAGTGCCTGGGGTCTTTCGCCATGGTAAAATACCTCGATATCATAAACACCGTCAGTAAGTACAAAATACGTTTCTTCGGTATCAATATTCAACGTGTCCTGTTTCACATCGCCAGTGATCTCAACAGCCTGTCCGATAAATTCGGAGGGGTTTTGTTTCACCTGGGACACGGTAAGATATTCTGATTGAAAGTCCAGCCCCCACATGCCTACAATAGCCACCAGTACAATGGCAACAACTGATATTGTTATTTTATCCTTTTTTCTCATGTTTTCTACCAATACTATTATTTTTCAATGTTTTTGAGCAAATCCATCTGTGACCGGAGTTTTTTTCTTGTTTGCAGGAGTCTGAGCACATAGAGCAAGAACACAATCCATACAATACTAAAAGCAGCCAGTGTAGACCTGGCATACGTAAGATTCGATATTAATAGTCCAAATGATTCCACAATTTCACTACCTTGTATTTATTTGATTTATATTAATTGGATATACATTAAAATTTACGCATCAATATTTAATTGTTGTGTATTTATCGTACAGAGGATTTCGTATCACCTGTAATACCTGATATTGTTAATACTCACTATATCCCTTGGGATTCCGTGTTTGTGCCTGGTCAGGTATTCGGTGATCTGTTTCATCTCCCTGTGATAGTATTTCGCAATATTCTCTCCGTACTCCACACCTTCTGCTGTCAGCACATATTCATATCTCTGGGCCCAATGCCCGTTCTTGTCATAGTAGCGCAGGTCTTCATCCACCAGACCCATTGCAACCAGTTTCTGGATATCCTCGAACAGACTGTCTGAATAGGGAAAACCATACCTGTTATGGAACCGGTAATCAAGCAGGTTCTCAAGACGTTTATTTTTTGTAAACCCTTCAACCAGCTGGTACATGCAACTGATGTTCCTGATGCGTGGTATTAACACCTTCAGTTTATCTTTTTGTGAGAACAATGTGTGAAGACAGTAGAATATCAGCATTACCCCTTCAATGTTCAGGTATTTCTCGTTCCTGATATAACGTAACAGGTCCGGAGAAAGCTCTTCTATCCTTTTCAATATCTCGGAAACATCCATTTCCAGTTCTGCTTTACCTTTATTTGAGAATATGCACAGTGATATCTGGCGTGAAATAGAGCGCACCAGGCCGTTGGCAAGGGCAGATTCATCATACAGGAAATGTTCATCGTTACCTTTTATGATGCGGATGCTCTTCGGGACTCCTCTTGCAACTGAAAGGTCTATGAGTACCGGAATGTTGTAATGCTGTTCGAGACGCCTGGTAAGTTCCTGTTCGAACATCTTCCTGGCAGCTCCATACCGTGCAATGGTTGAAAGTGCCATTCGAATGCCCGGTTTTAGTGATTGGTGGTTGAACCGCACTGCTGTAAGGCATATCCTTCCTTCGCGGATGCGATGAAGAAGGCTGTTAGCAGAAGCAGGACCATGCTGTTTGATGAAATTCAGCAGGTCTCCATCATTGAAACTGGTAAAGAATCCAGTTATCGCAAGCATTACCTCATGTTTGTCTTCCACAGTATCCAGGGATTCTTCCAGTGCCCTGAGCAGCATGGCACGAACGCTCTGGGTAACAGGATTATGGATGATGGCAGAATAATGGTGCGAGCGGGCAATGAGCATTGATTCTGCTGCAGCCAGTGCCATATCCTCGCTATAACTATCGTGGCCGCCCAGAACCACCCGTCCGTCCTTGAGGGTCAGGCTGTCCACGATCTGTTCCACATCTATCAAACCAAGGGATACACCTGTATGGTATGAATCGCGCACGAGGAAATCTATACGGTCCGCATCGATGTCTCCTGATAGTATTTGCGCAAGATACGGTTGGGGACATCCTTCAATATTACCGGTGGCCATTGCAGATATCTCAGAAAAGAACTCGCCGGCATCTACACCGAAAACAGAAGTGACCTCATTGGCTATCGTATCATATCCGGGAAAATTATTCCTTATAATATAACTGGTAAACATTTCATGGCTGGAAAACCGCTCACCCTCTATCAGGGGCATGAAGCCTGGATTCCGCGCGAGTACTGATTCCACTGAATGGGAAAATGCAGAATGGCCCACATCATGCAGAAGCGCAGCAATCCTGACCTTCCGGATGTCCTTCTCTTCCAGACCCAGGGCATGTCCCATCATATTTGCCACGTACATGGTGCCAATGCTGTGCTCATACCGGGTGTGGTTGGCTCCCGGAAATGCAATATCGGCCAGACCTAATTGCTGGATACGGCGCAAACGTTGCATCTCGCGGGTGGAGATAAGCATTGATTCCAGCTGGTTGATATGTACGTGCCCGTGCAATGGGTCATGAACTGTACCACCTGGTTGCATGTATGATTAAAAGTACATATTACACATAAAAACTTGGATGTATTCAGTAAATACCTTTTTATATCATTCCTTCGGTAAAGATGGATTATATCCTTTCAGGATGAAAAAAAGAATGTACAATGCGGACTCGTGGGGTAGCCAGGATATCCTAGCGGGCTTCGGTACTGCGCTGCCGATACAGGCAACCTGTGTAGATACCCGCGGACCCGTGTTCGAATCGCGGCGAGTCCGTCATATTTTACCAGGTCTATGTTTTGAGCATGAACTCAAGAAGGTCGGTACTCAGGCGCGTTTCTTTCATCATCTTTTTAAGTATGTCTTTTTCTGAAGCTCCACTTTCCTTCAGTTCGTTTATCCTGTCGACGACGTTCTTCTTAATTTCGTAGTATTCATTAATGTCCTTTCGGTGCCCCCACACGTCTCCTTCCAGAAGCTTTATATTCTGCATTTCCAGGAACATTCTGATCGACTTTGAGACCGTCTTCTTATATGAATTTGGTATATGGATCGCTTTTACCCCGGGACATGCTCTTACAAGAGAAAATATATCTTTGTTCGATGGTCTGAATGCCAGGTGAATTATTTCTTCATCCGATCCCAGCGACTCAATTTCATCTTTAGAACTTACTACTCGAATTTTCATATTTCTCAACTCCTTCAAATCTAACTATAACTCCCAAATATAGATATTGATTTGACCATATAAATCTATTTCCATGTTAGTAAAAATAATGTGTATGTATAAAATAAATTGATTATTTGCCTGACTTGAATGCGAAATAGTTATGAGTGTGGTCCCACAATTGCACACGTGTGAGTACTATAGACCGTTTCATAAGAAAGTCAGTCGTTGATATCAATCCCTGTATCCACGGGGGCAGGATAGCGGAAAATATTGAACTCAGCGGACATGGATTATTGGATTTCAGTGCCAATCTCAATCCAATGGGCCCCTATGAGACGGATACAACCAGGGAGATTATTGGTAAAGCGCTGGAAATTATAGATCACTATCCTGATAACCGATATGTAAAATTTAAAAACTCTGCAGCTGCCTTTGCAGGTGTGGAACCTGAAAACATTATTCCCACGAACGGTTCTTCAGAACTTATCCGGCTCATAGCAGAGACCATACTGGAGCATGGAGATATGGTACTGCTAGCCCAGCCCACGTTTGATGAATACGAACTGAATATCAAACTGATGGGAGCAATACCTGAAAATATTGAGTACAGGGAAGTATTCCAGGGTAATGGGGAGATCGACGAGAGATTGCTTTCAAGGTCAAAGGCAGTGTTCATCTGCAACCCGAATAATCCCACCGGTACTCTTATTGCCGGGTCGGACCTGGCGAAACTGGCACAGAAATGCCAGCAAAACGAGACATTCCTTGTAGTGGATGAAGCATTTATTGAATTATCAGACCCTGCACAGAGTATAGCCGGGCTGGTGGACAACAACCTATTTGTGATTGTAATGCGGTCGATGACCAAGGTATTTGCTATACCCGGAATGAGGATCGGATACGGGATCGCACACAGGGACCTGGCCGCAAGGATGGAAAATATCCGGATTCCCTGGAACCTGGGTACTATTCCGGATACCGTAGGCTCATGGTTGCTTGATGTCCATGCAAAGGATCCCTCATATCTTGAGCGAACAAGGAAGTTGATACATGAGGAGCGTCTCTGGCTTACCAGCCGGCTGTCCCTCATCAGAGGATTTTTTCCCGTACCAAGCAGCACGAATTTCATCTTGATCAAAATACGGGATTTCGGGATGGATTCCGGAGAACTCACAGAGCGCATGCGTCATCAGGGCATCCTGATAAGGGATTGTGCTTCATTCAGGCGGATGGGGCATGATTATATCAGGGTGGCGGTCAGGACCCGTGAAGAGAACCAGCGTCTGGTGGATGCCCTTGGTGAATCAGTGGCCCAGTGGGGCAGGGAACTTGCCGAGAAGAATATTGATGAAGCGATACACCAGGGCACGATTGCAGGCAGAACAAATTGTGAATATTA
>JAMJFV010000059.1 GCA_023544495.1 ANME-2 cluster archaeon | reverse complement strand
TCCAGTTATTCCTTTTTGATCTGGTGTACCTCAACGGAGAGAGCCTGTTTGACAGGACATTGGTCCAGAGGCGTGAGCGGCTGGTTGAGTGTGTGACACCATCTGGCGCTCTGCAGGTTGCACAGCAGATCATCACATCAGACGTACAGGCGATTGAGGTCATTTATAAACAGGCACTGGATGCAGGTCATGAAGGGGTGATGCTGAAAAATCCGGGTTCTCTGTATTCACCTGGCAAACGAGGTAAACACTGGTTAAAGGTCAAACCCCTGATGGAGACCCTGGACCTGACAGTGGTGGGGGGTGAATGGGGCGAAGGGCGGCGCGCTAATTTCATTGGCTCGTACCAGCTGGCATGCATGGAACCCGATACCGGGGATTTCCTATCCATTGGCAGGGTAGGGACCGGTATCACAGATGAGATGCTGGAAGAACTCACGGCCCGGTTCAGGGAACTTATTGTCGTTGAGAGCGGCAAGGAACTTGAATTTGTTCCACAGGTGGTGTTTGAAGTGGCATTCGAGGAGATCCAGAAGAGCCCAACGTATGATTCGGGATTTGCACTGCGGTTCCCAAGGCTTGTCAGGGTACGGGATGATAAAAGTGCAGATGAAGTAGACACTCATGAACGTATCGAACAATTGTATCTTAACCAGAAAGGGCGGAGTTATAATGCTGCATAGTACTGGTTTTCAATATTATATTCACGCTGTGAACTCATAGGAATTTTATTTTCAGTGATAAAATATAAATAGTATTGGGAATACAATAGTATTGTTCGTCTATGGACGAACCAAGAGTTGAAGTTATACAGGGGTCTTTTTTAACACTATACTCCCCACTCCCACCCCATAAAGCCCCTGTGTAACAACTCTTTTTCAAAAAAACGGGTACATGTGCTCGTTTATTTTCACGCATATTAAGATTATATGGGATGGATCGAACACGTTAACGGCGTGAACTCATTGAGCATTTTTTTAGCCTGACAACATTTAAATAGAAAGTAACATAATATATCGATGTTCGTTATATAACGAACGAATAGAAGCAGGCATGAGAAAATATTTTTTTCACTCTATACTCCCACCCTTTAGATTATGTCTGCTTCTTTACCATTATTACTGAACTCTTTTTTTTTCATAATTTCGGAATTATAACAGGAGCTTTATTTCCCAGTCCGAAAAAGTATCGGTGTATCCTGAAATCTTCAGTCAGCTCCGGATGAAATGCAAGAGCAATGACATTACCCTGTTTTGCTGCGACAATATAGTTATCAAAATTGGCCAGCACCTCGATACCGGGTTTAACACGTGTGATGACAGGAGCACGGATGAATATTGCATTATATGGCGTTTCCAGTATGGATATCTCCAGAGGGACTTCGAAAGATTCCCGCTGACCCCCGAAAGCATTGCGGTCCACGCTAATGTCCATAATACCCAGAAGATGTTGCCCGGTTCGCTGGACCTGTTCACCCCCATCCTTTGCCAGCAGGACCAGTCCGGCACATGTGCCCATTATGGGCTTGCCTGCTGCTGTTGCTTCCTTGATCTCCACATCGATTCCCTCACGGGCCATGAGCCGTCCCAGTGTGGTGCTTTCACCGCCTGGCAGGATTATCGCATCACAGGTAGGAATGGTGCCGCTATGCCGTACCGGAAGCACTTCTCCTTGCAGTCCCATTTCTTTCAGGGCTCCTTTTGCTGCTGATATATGCTCTTCAACATTTCCCTGGATTGCTACAACTGCGATTCTCATGGTACCATCACTTTTCAATTGGATACGTATTGATTTTAAGCAAAAAATGCCTGTAATCCGTATCATCTAAATTGTTTGATCTTAAATATATTTATTGAATATTCCAGACCTATTTGTTTAGCTCAGACACAATTCCTGCCTGAGTACCTTTTCAAGCTCTTCAAATCCATTTTTCCCCTGCAACCTGCCCGTAGCCAGTAAAGATGCAATATACTGAAAATTTTCAGTCCCCTTGCCAAACGGCTGGATATTAACAGAGCCCGGGTAAAGATCCACCTGAACAACCTGGAAAGTGCAGGAATAGTCAAAAGCCGGGTGGTCCTGGTAGAAGGAGAGGCCAAAGCGCTAAGGTTCTATGAACTGCAGGACTTCGACATACACATCTCACCAGAGAAGTTAAAGGAGGCAAAAATGCTTGAGAAATAATAATATAGTAATTCTGGGACCATGGTTATTCGTCATAGCCGTGTGGATTGGAATCATATGGATTGGACAGGAAATGGAATTTTTTGGGATAATTATATTATTTATGCTCGCGTTAGTAGGTAGTGTCATTCTTGCTGCTTTAATACATGGCAAAGAGTACTGCGAGGCACCAGAATTCGAATGGATGAAGAGCTGGAAAGTATACATTCCAAACTCGATGTTCTTACAAAAGACGTGGGAGAAATCAAGAAGGCGATTGAAGAGTAAAACTGGAGTTTATTGAAATTGAGGTTTAAAGATGAGTTACACAATTCCTTGGTTAACAATTGCTTCCGGACCATTCATTACTTTACAGGGTGATAATTAATTGAGTACATATAAACCATTCACATTATTTTTGATAATCCTTGCATGTATCTTTATCCCACCAACAATGGCAGAAGATATTTCGATCATTGATGTTTATTCTGACATAGATTCGGCTGACATCACTCTTCATTCAGGCGGGGAGTATACGGATATCATCATTGATGCCGAACTGGTATTTGATAAAAAAGTGATCGCCACCAGACAATTCTCTATAACAAGTATCGATCCTGACTCTGATATTACCAAAGTAACTTCATGGGATATAACAAACCCAAAAGAAGGCTTTTACCGAACCAGGATGACCCTGTTCATGGATGGTTCTCCGCTTGAGACAAGGTATTTCAATTTCTCATACGGGTGGCAGGCTCTTCCCGGAATCTCCATTAAGGACATCGTGCCTGATTCCAGAGGTATCAGTGTCATTCTGGCACCATACTCTTCAATGGCCGGTTCAAGACCAGTGCTTACTGACATAGAATATATGCTTGTGGATGGCGATACAGTTATCTATCGCACCACAGACAACCGGGTAACGGTTGTACAGGCCACGTCCCTTTCAAAAGACTGGAATGTCCTGCTTTTGAACGACCATGAATACTACACCAGGGTAAAGGCCAGGATATCAACACCAGCGGATGCGGTGATTGCACGGTCAGAAGGTTTCACGGCCATCGATGATGCACGTATCACCGAACTATACCGGGACGAGACCGGGGCAAGCGCAACGGTGCTGGGCTATTCACAGGTCCCCTTCGACGGCCATATTATGTATACGGTCACACAGGACAACACAGTCATTGAATCTGTCAGGGAGAAAATCCCCCTGTTGACATCCGGTGATGATGAGACCATCGAGGTCATATGGGACCGTAAACTTGCAGCGGGCATATACGGTCTGTCCGTTGAGGTGATTGGCAACAATGGTGATGTACTGGACAGGTGGAATACCGTGATCGAATCTGAATATGACGGTTCATCTGATTCAACACCTGTACCCACACCCACACAAACACCAGGATTTGGCATATTTCAGGTATCCCTGGTAATGGCATCATTGATCGTATTATCCGGGCGGAAGGATCGCCACAACGGGTGAGCTGCTGTGTATGAACTGTTCATAGCTATCAGGCACCTGACATCGCGCCGCAGACAGACCCTATTTTCTATACTTGCGGTCGGACTGGCAGTTACGGGGCTTATGTGGTCCCAGGCGGTGATGGTAGGTTTTACCGATGAGATGTATTCTAAGACCGTCGACCGGATGGCCCATGTGACAGTTGAACCAAAAGAAGGTGAAGATTATATCCACCTGTACCGCAAACTAACTGAAGAGATCACACGTATCGATGGCGTGGTGGGCGTATCACCGGTCATTGCCGGGGCAGCCACCTTCAGGTTCAAGGACAAGAACAAGAATGTTGTCATGCAGGGGATCAATGTTGAAGCCCAGGATTCAGTACTGTTCATCAACGAAGACATTGTCGAGGGAAGTTTCAGGGATTTAGAGATCACGCCCAACAGCGTGGTTGTTGGTGATGCCCTGGCAGAGAAACTGGGTGTGAAAATCGAAGATACCATTGATGCGTCATTTCCTGAGGCAAATCCGGCTGCTTTGAAGGTTGTCGGCATATACAACAGTGGCACTCCCCTGGATGAAACCATTGCAATTACTTCTTTGCCCACTGCACAGGATTTTCTTGACGTGTCCAATGTTGTGACTACTATTTTGGTCCGTGGTGATGACCGGGAGCGTGCACAGGCCATATCAGAGGAGATTGACGCAATGGGCTATCCTGCATCAGGGTGGAAAGAAACAAACCCCGAAATATTACAGACACTTAAAGTGGAAGGGACAAGCAATTACATCTCTATGGCCCTTATAGTCATTATTGCATCTTTTGGGATAGTCAGTACGCTGTTTATGGCAGTCATGGAGAAGACCAAAGAGATAGGCATGCTCATGGCAATGGGAGTGCCCAGAAGAAGCATTATGATGATATTTGTACTGGAAAGCGGCATCCTGGGACTGCTGGGCGCCGTATTTGGTGTGATACTGGGTGCGGCGTTAGCCATGCAGATGGGAACATATGAATATGGGACGGAAGTCATGGCTGGCATTACCTCAATTCCATTTGTTGTAAGGATACAGGATGCAGTCATTATTGTGTTGTTCACATTCCTGCTCAATCTCATTGGAGGGATTTATCCTGCCAGCCAGGCTTCAAAGCTTAAACCAGTGGAGGCGATTGGCCGTGAGTGAGGGAGATCGGCATGTTTGAGCTCGATGTTGCTACGCGACATATCAGGTCACGCCGCCGGCAGACTGTATTTTCCATCATTGCAGTATCACTTGCTGTCGCGATAATTATAATAATGATGTCAATGATGAGCGGTATGCTCAGTCTGATGATGGAATCGACGATCGAGAACCAGCCACATATAACGGTATTCCCAAAGGAGAATGAGGATTATATACACCTGTACCATGGACTTGAGAAAAATATCCTTGACCGTGAAGATGTGGAGGCCATCTCGTCATATTTCCAGGGTGAAGCTGCCCTGCAGTATAAGCACAGCGCTGAAGGGGTGCTGCTGTACGGCATCAATCCTGACGATGAGAACCGGGTCGTCAACAGGGAAAAAGATATGCTGGCCGGAGAGTTTGCATCCCTTGCAAATCCTGGCAGCCGCATAATCCTGGGTTTTAAACTTGCCAATAACCTTGATGTGGGCATAGGTGATACTGTCACAGCCCAGATCCCGGGAGCAGAACCAACCGATTTCACGATTACGGGCATATTCCAGACCGGAACACCTGTTGATGAAACAATTGCTTTTACCAACCTTGAACGTTTGCAGGATTTCTATGGCTCAGGGGATGTCGTGACAGGACTGGGGGTAAGGTTGTCAGATGTTTATGCTGCCGATACTATCGCCAGCAGGATCGACATGGAGACCGGCTATGACGCCGTGAGCTGGATCGAGCAGAACTCAGATATACTATCACTGCTAAAGAGCTCGGAGGGCCTGGTCTATCTCATATATATAATCATCTTTACCATATCGGGTTTTGGTATAGCTAATATCCTGATAATGATAGTCATGGAAAAGGTGGGTGAGATCGGCATGTTAATGGCGATGGGCGCGTCCAGACGGAGCATAATGTTGATATTTCTGCTGGAGGCAGGGATACTGGGTTTGACCGGCGTCATGATCGGCTGGATACTTGGATACGTCGCTGCGCTGGCAATTGCAGCCATCACGATACCCATACCTCCTGAAATGTATTTCGGCATGGATCACCTGCCCGTAGAGATCGAGCTTAAGAACTTTATCACAGCCGGTATCTTTGCCATGGTCATTAATACCCTGGCCGGTGTATTCCCGGCCCGGCGTGCTTCAAGAATGGATCCGGTGGAGGCGATTTACAGTGTCTGATACATATATAATCCAGATAAAGGACCTGACCAAGATATTCGGTAATGGTGTAGAGATAAGGGCCCTGGATGGTGTGAACCTGAATATTGAACGGGGTGAGTTCCTGGCTATTGTTGGCCCGTCTGGCTCGGGTAAGAGTACCCTGCTCAACCAGATCGGTATTCTGGACACACCTACCAGCGGCACCATCCTGCTCGATGGGGTGGATGTCACGAAAATGTCTGATAAGCAGCGCTCAATTACCAGGAACAGGCAACTGGGGTTTATTTTTCAGTACCATCACCTGCTGCCTGATTTCAATGCTCTTGAGAATGCAATGATGCCGTTATTGATCAGTGGAGTGAAATCTTCCAGGGCGCGTGAGGTAGCCAGCCTGATGCTTCATGAAGTAGGTCTTGGTGACAGGATGGAGCACAGGCCCAACCAGCTTTCAGGGGGTCAGAACCAGAGGGTCGCAATTGCACGAGCCCTGGTGAACAACCCCAGTATCGTTATCGGGGACGAACCGACAGGCAATCTTGATACAAAGTCAAGCGAGAGCATCTATGAACTGCTGCGAAAGCTCAACCGTGAGCACAAACAGACGTTCATTCTGGTTACCCATGACGAACGCATGGCTGCCAAGACCGACCGCATCATCAGGCTGGTGGACGGCCGTATCGCAGCGAACTCCCACAATTCTGTTTAGGCAGGCACATCACCCAAGTTTTATCATGTCTGTATAGAATTGAGTGTCAGATGCGGCGCAAGGACAAGAAGGTATGGATAAAGGATATGGCGGCCCAGCGAATAGTCCGACTGTTCCACCTGGCAAATGAGTCTTTTGATGAGGACCCTGGCTTAAGTAAGAGATATGTTTTTCTGGCTCGCAGGATAGGTATGCGGCACAGGGTCCGGATACCACCCCACCTGAAACGCAGGATATGCAAGGGATGCGGTGCTTATCTGGTCCCTGGTGCGAGTTGCAGGGTGAGGGTGAGGGGCGGCCGGGTCATTACTACCTGCCTGGAATGCGGACATCATAAACGCATACCGTATCATAAGGCTGGGAGATAGGTTGTAATGATGAAATTTCGAAATATTAATATATTATAAGTATCAATCATTATAATTCCCGCATAGGTGATGATTCATGAGTGAAGAAGAAAATTACCGGTGTCTGGAATGCTTCAGGTATGACCCTGCTGAAGACATGTGTGAGATACATTACTGGATCGATCCGTACGAACAAGCATGCGCATTATTCATCCCAGATGACATGCAGTAGCCCGGACAACCTCATAACTTTCACTTAGTCGAACAAAGATTCAACCATAGCCAGCCTTCTTTCCAGGTAGCTATCAATAGTAGTTTCGACGTCAGGTAAGTTCGTAAAGCTGTCATACGTCCGGTCCAGACGCTTTTCCCAGTTGTCCTTTACCGCGAACAGGACCCTGGCATAGTCTTTCAGGAACTGGAATCTCTTCCGTTCAAACTCAACGGCTGCTTTTGGAGTACCAAGAACATGTGTATATATCTGACGATAGTATTCCGGTGTGTCGGACCCGCCTGAAAGTTCACTTTTTAATGCACTATAGTATGCAATTATGCTCTCAGTGACGCTGGCAAGTTCATCCATCAGGTCCCATATCTGGTACACGATCGGTTCAGCTTCCTGGTTTCGCTGGGTGTTGCTTTCTTCTTCCAATATGTTTGCCCCTGCAGCGTTCTTTTTCATATAGAAGTGAGGTGTTTTCCATTCGGTCTGGAAATCGGCGGCGAATCTGGCAATCTTTTCCAGGTAATAGTCTGTATTGAAAATGTCTTCAGGAAGCGAACCCATTTTTCCTTTCAATGAGATTACAGGTTGTTCCTGGAATTCACTGAGTTTGTATGATTGCAATGGTTTACTAACACCCAGTTTGGTGAAAAGCTCATATTTCTCGATCCATGTTCTCCAGAAATGCTTTGACCTGGATGTATTATCTTTTATCAGGATGAAATTTATCTCTTTATCGGTCACCAATCCTTTCGGTATCAGGATATTGTCTATAAGGTCACTGAAAAATCTATGTTCTTCTTCCAATTGCTGCTTTTTCTTTTCCTGGCGTGCTTTTTCAGCTTCTATTCGCCGGACGTTGCCGCCGCTCAGGTAATCCGGTGCATTGTCTGAACTCAGGTCTACCAGTCCTGATGACTCTGCCGATGCTTTGTTCAGATCATTTATATTTTCTGAAATTGCCACACTTATCACACTGACTTAACTTATATTAATCCCTTGTTGACATAGCACATATCATTATAATATACTTTCGTAAACATCCGTATTTACTACGGTGGTCTCGATATCTGTAAGGTTGATGCCCCTGCACCGGGAAGGATGGAATTACACCAATATAATGATAAAGCAGCCAGTTATTTCCTGGTGATCAATCCTTCTCCTGGTTTCATGATCCTGTCTATCAATCCATATTCTACCGATTCTTCTGCGTTTAAAAAGAAGTCCCGGTCAGTATCCCTCTCAATAACCTCTATGGGCTGGCCGGTATGATTGACCATTATCTGGCTAAGATGCCTCTTGACCCTGCCTATCTCCTTTGCCCTTATCTCTACATCCGAAGCCTGCCCTTCCGCACCACCCAGGGGCTGGTGTATCATTACCCGTGCATCAGGAAATGCCAGCCTTTTTCCGTGGGTCCCTGAAGCCAGTATGACCGCAGCCATAGAAGCAGCCTGTCCAATACAGATAGTAGAAATATTACATTTGATGCATTGTATGGCATCATAGATAGCCAGGCCAGCTGTCACCAGTCCTCCCTGACTGTTTATCAGGATGCGGATATCGTCCTCGTTATCCAGTGATTCCAGATAAAATAACTGAGCAACTATATTTTCAGCCATTTCGTCATCGATCTCGCCTGTGAGGAACATGAGATTGTGATCCAGCAGTCGGGAATAAATGTCCACCAAATGTTCCCCATGAGGTGTTTGTTCGGATACATAAATCATCTTAACCATCTCATTTCCCTCCATACTCTCCCTCCATAAATCCTCAAGGATTTATGGGATTTTCTCGTATCTCCCCATATCAATTATGGATTTAATACTAATAAAATTTTTGTTTCTCACACCACACAACAAAACTGACGATTCCCGTTGAAAATTGACCCTTTTTTCCCACCAATTTTGACCTACCTTCTATTAACATTTCATACCTTTAATAGTTACTATTTTCCAATAAATCAAACGTTCCAGATTTTTGGGGGGGACTGACCTCCAAAATCCTCCACTCTGTGAATCAATAGTGATTGCCGGTGTTATTTTATTCTCTCCAATAAATTATCTTGATTCATCTCCTAACGGTCCGTTGAGATCATCCAAAACCTCCTGCATTAAAACAGGAGGATTTTAGTATATTGGGTGGGTCAATTTTCAATGGGAAAAGTAGGTCAACTTTAGGTGGGAATTTTCAAAAAACCTTATATATCAATGTGTCCAACAATATATTGGAGGTTATGTTATGGTGTTTGATGATTTCAGACGATTCGAAGAAATGATGAACCGCATGTATGAAGATTTATGGGGAAGACCTTCCAGACGGTTATTACCATCGGGAGAAAGAGAGAATATATTGCCAGCTCAGGCAAGACAACCATTCATAGATATAATTGATAGCGATAAGGAAATTATAGCAAAAGCCGAAATACCAGGTCTTGAGAAAGATGAAATCAACATCAACCTGACGGCTGACAGACTTGAGATATCAGCGGAGACAAAGAAAGAAGAGGAAAAGGAAGAAGAAGGTTACATCTACCGGGAAAGGCACAGCGGAAGATACTACCGCGCCATTTCCCTCCCCTCAACGGTCGATCCTGATAATACTAAAGCTTCGTATAAGAACGGTGTACTTGAAATAAAGATGCCAAAATCAGAGGTCAAGAAGAAGAAAACTCTTCAGATCGAGTAAACCTTAAATGGCACCGTGGAATGGAACCGCGGTGCCTGATTTTCTTTATTTATCCTCTTTTTTGAAAACGATTTCAGATCCCTCCACATCCACTTCTATGGAATCACCTTCTCCGAACTCCTTGTTCAATATCTTCATTGCCAGTGGGTCAAGAATCTTATGCTGGATGGTACGTTTTAGAGGCCGTGCACCGAACGTGGGGTCAAATCCTGTCCGGGCCACAAAATCCTTGGCTTTTTCGCTCAGCACGATAGTAATTTTCCTATCTTTCAAGCGTTTACTCAATTGGCTGACCTGGATATCCACGATCTTCATTATCTCAGGCAGCTTTAACTGGTGGAATATGATAACGTCGTCAAGACGGTTCAGGAATTCGGGCCTGAATTGAGCCCGCACAGCCTGCATCACCCGTTTCTCCATTTCAGCTTCATTATCACCAAGTTCGACTATCCACTGGCTCCCGATATTGGATGTCATGATTATTACTGTGTTCTTGAAATCCACGGTGCGCCCGTGCCCGTCCGTGAGCCTGCCATCATCCAGTATCTGGAGCATCAGGTTGAATACATCAGGATGTGCCTTTTCTATCTCATCCAACAATATTACCGAATACGGCCGCCGCCTCACAGCTTCTGTGAGCTGGCCGCCCTCTTCATATCCAATATATCCGGGCGGCGCACCGATGAGCCGTGCCACCGTATGCTTTTCCATGTACTCGCTCATATCCAGCCTGACCATAGCGGCCTCATCATCAAACAAAAATTCTGCCAGTGCCCGCCCCAGTTCTGTTTT
>JAMJFV010000058.1:5517-10815 GCA_023544495.1 ANME-2 cluster archaeon | reverse complement strand
ATATGTTCATAATGATATTCGTGTTCGGTATCATCATATATTCATTCTATACCGGTATGCTGATATGGGGTATCATTGCAGCTATACTTATTTTTATGGTAATGCGCCAGTTCATGCCGAAAGAAGAAGCGTATATACCAAAACTGCTGGTCTCCAATGCCGGTAAAGATACTGCATCATATATCGATGCCACCGGTTCACATGCCGGTGCGCTGCTGGGTGATGTGCGGCATGATCCGTTCCAGAGCGGAGGCCTGGAAACCCCTGCACATGACAGAGTGGAAGGCGGTGCCATCCATAAAGCGCATAAAGGCGTGCTGTTCATTGATGAGATCAATACACTTGGACTGGAATCACAGCAGAACCTGTTGACTGCATTACAGGAAAAGGAATTCTCTATCACCGGCCAGAGTGAACGCTCCTCGGGTGCAATGGTGAAGACAGAACCTGTACCCTGTGATTTCATTATGGTAACAGCAGGTAACCTTGATGCTTTGAAAGGCATGCATCCTGCTCTTCGATCCAGGATAAAGGGGTATGGTTACGAGGTGTATATGAGCGATGTCATCCCTGATACTGCAATTAACAGGCAGAAACTGGTCAGGTTCGTGGCACAGGAGATCAAGAGGGATGGAAAGATACCTCCGTTTGATAAAAGTGCAGTGGAAGAAATAATCAGGGAGGCCAGGCGGCGTGCAGGAAGGAAGGGCCATCTTACCCTGAAGCTCAGGGACCTGGGCGGTCTGGTACGGGTTGCCGGGGATATTGCCCACTCCGAAGGGTTATCAGTGACCTGTGCGGAACATGTGTTAAAAGCCAAGAACATTGCCCGCTCGGTCGAGCAACAACTTGCCGACCAGTACCTTGAGCGGAGAAAGGATTACCAGATGTTCGAACGCGAGGGTTCAATAGTGGGCAGGGTCAACGGCCTGGCAGTAATGGGCAGCGATTCAGGTATCGTACTTCCCATAATGGCTGAAGTAACACCGTCCCAGTCAAGTTCCGAAGGACGCATAATTGCCACGGGTATGCTCAAGAAGATTGCCAGGGAAGCTGTGGATAACGTATCAGCCCTTATCAAGAAAGTCAGCGGTAAAGATACCACCTCCATGGACGTCCATATCCAGTTCATAGGTACGTATGAAGGCGTGGAAGGCGATAGTGCTTCTATCAGTATAGCCACTGCCGTACTATCTGCTTTTGAGAATATTCCTGTGGACCAGACCGTGGCCATGACCGGCTCGCTCTCAGTGAGGGGTGACGTACTGCCTGTTGGTGGTGTGACCTACAAGATTGAAGCAGCTGCTCAGGCAGGTATCAAGACCGTCATCATCCCGAGGTCCAATATGGGCGATGTGATGATAGAGGATGAATTCAAGGATAAGATAGAAATAGTCCCTGTCTCGAACATCTCAGAAGTGCTGGAAAGGTCCATGGTGGGAAAAGAAAAGGAATACCTCATAGCAAAGATAAAGAAAGCTTCCTCGTTCCCCCGGTTCAATCTGACCCTCAATGAAGCTATGATAGGAACTCCGAGCCCGGCACCATAAGGGGTATGATGCATTTGGCAGTTCTGCAGGCAGATTTCCATGACATCAGGGTATTGAGGAGTACAGGCCGTTCCATATTTATTGACAACGGACAGATAGAACAGATATCGAATAATTTTACCCATGGAACATCATGCAGAGCGCTGGTAAACGGTTCATGGGGTTTTGTATCCTCGGACGACAGCCGGGACAGTATCCATTTACTTGAGCAGGCAGTGAACCTTGCCAGCCAGACCCATGCAAAATCGCCCCGGAAAGGCAAGGGACTCGCTGAGGTGCCGCAGCCCCGGTTACATAATATTCCTGCAGCCCATAAAAAGCCTGGAAATGTGCCCATTGAGGAAAAGGTCGAAATGCTGCTTGAGATGCACCAAAGGGCAAAGGTAGCTGATGTGACAAGTACCAGCGTGCTGTATTCAGAGAGTGAGCTCGTAGTGGAATACCGTAACTCTGAAGGTGTGGAAGCCGAGTATAGCCTGACCAGGACAGGATTTGCAGTTACTGCTGTGTCATCTCAAAACGGTAATTTCCAGATGGGCAGGAGAAGCAAGTTCGATGTGTGCGGATTTGAACTGTTCGACAGGTACGATGCCCCTGCACTGGCAGAGGAAGCAGGTAATACTGCTGTTGGACTGTTATCTGCCAGGGTACCCAAAGGTGGCAGGATGCCGGTGATACTGGACCAGGAACTGGCAGGTGTGTTCATTCACGAGGCTGTGGGTCATGCTGTGGAGGCAGACCATGTGGTAGAAGGTAATTCCATTCTCGCGGGCAAAGTGGGCAGCCGGATAGCTGCGCCCTGTATAACTGTGGTAGATGATCCGTCCATGCACAGATATGGATATTATCCCATGGATGATGATGGAGTTGAATCTGTAGCTACTACGGTAATCGATGACGGCGTGCTCAGATCGTATTTACATTCAAAGGAAACAGCAGCGATCTTGCCCGGTACAGGCCGGCCGGGACATGCCCGGTCCCAGGGACTGTCACGTCCCATTATCAGGATGAGTAATACCTATATCGGGAACGGAGATTCCGGTCTTGATGAGATGCTGGCTGAAATGAAGGATGGTATCTACTTGCAGGGCAGCCGTGGAGGCCAGGTAAATCCAGGCGAAGGCGTATTCCAGTTCAATGCCGAGCGCGGGTACATGGTCGAGAATGGTGAGCTGACCACACCGCTGCGTGATGTTTCCCTGTCCGGGCACACCCTGGACATACTGCAAAACGTGCAGCTCGTCGCAGGTGATATGAAGATGAATTCGGGCACGTGTGGTAAAGGCGGGCAGGCAGTGCCTGTGTGTGACGGGTCGCCACATATCCTGGTGTCAAAGGCATTAGTGGGTGGTAGCGGATGAGCAACGACATTAATGAAATAGCAGGCCTGGCAGAGAGAGCATTGCGCATTGCACAACAGGCGGGGGCAGATGAGGTGGAGGTGTTCGGGCTCACTGGCAGGGGCGTTCACATTGATATACAGATGGATACGATCGACCTGGCAAGGGAAGGATATACCCAGGGTATGGGGATCAAGGCAGTAGTGAATGGAGCAGTGGGTTTTTCTTCCACAAATGATCCTCTCAGGCTCGATGATGCAACCCGGAATGCAGTACGTTCGGCACGGGTGCGTGAGAACGATCCTGACTGGAAGGGACTGCCCGCGGTATCTGAATATACAACGGTTGCCGGAATTTATGACCCGAGGATTGCAGACATGGATATTGATACCTGCATTGACCTGGCCTTGAGGATGGTGGACGGGGCGGCATCGGTCAATGATGCCGTACCTACAGGGGGCAGGTTCTCATGTTCAGGTTCCAGTTATCTCATATTGAACTCCAGCGGCGTGGAGATGGTAGAACATACCAGCAGGATGGATGGAATACTGGATTGCCGGAGCGGAGATGACAATGCGGTGTCCACTGCATACGAATTTGACATTTCCCGAAATCTTGACATTGACTTTTATACTATTGGCAGGGAGGCTGCCAGGCAGGCAGTGGCGTCAGTGGGTGGTGTGAAAGTGGATAGTGGTGAGACCGATATTTTACTAAGACCTGCTGCCATTGCTGACCTCCTTGAGAGTACACTGCTGCCGTCATTGAGTGCTGAGAATGTCCAGAAAGGGCGTTCAGCACTGGCAGGCAAACTGGGCAGCAGGATTGGCGCTGAAGGATTGATTATCACTGATGACGGTTTGCTGGAAGGCGGTATCGGCTCTGCCCGGTCTGATGATGAGGGCACTCCGTCCAGGACCAACCGTATTATCGAGGATGGTGTGCTGGATACCTACCTGTACGATACCTATACGGCAGGTAAGGATGGTGTGGACTCGACAGCCAGCGCGGTGAGGAACAACTATACCCAGACCACGACCATTGGCGTGCGCAACCTGATGATCCAGTATCCTGCCAGTGATGTGGTAGGTGACATGCGCCGTGGTGTGCTGGTGGGTTCTGTGATAGGTGCCCATACAGCCAACCCTATTTCAGGTGATTTCAGTGTGGAGGCGCGCAATTCCTTTGTTGTAGAAGATGGTGCGATAAAGAACCCCGTCAGATCCATGATGGTATCAGGGAATGTATTCCAGTTGCTGCATAACATCACCGGTGCAGGCCATGATGTACGGCGCCTGGGTACTATTATTGCACCTACGGTCAGAGTGTCAGGGCTTACTGTTGCGGGATAGCCACTGCGGTGGTTAAATCCTGAAATGTTCGCAAAAAAATACAGGAAAAAAGAAAAAGAAGAGTTACATTCCCATGTAACTCTCAGGTCCCGGCATTCCGGGCATTGATGGTGTCTTTTCCGGAATCTCGGTGATCAGGGCTTCAGTGGTCAGCATCAGGCCTGCTATGCTTGCAGCATTTTGCAGTGCGCTGCGTACCACTTTTGCGGGATCGATGATACCGGCTTCGATCATATCTTTATATGTGTCGGTCTTTGCATCAAAACCCATATTGGGATTGGAGTCGCCTTTCAACTTCTCAACAATGACCGCCCCTTCATTACCGGCGTTGGTAGCAATCTGTTTTAACGGCTCTTCCAGTGCGAACTTTATAATATCCACTCCTATCATCTGGTCGCCCTCCAGGCTCAGGTTGCCTAGTTGGGCAGCTGCCCTGAGTAGAGCGATTCCGCCGCCTGGCACGACACCCTCCTCGATAGCTGCCTTTGTGGCGTTCAATGCATCGTCCAGACGCATCTTCTTTTCCTTGAGTTCGGTCTCGGTGGCGGCACCCACATTGATCACTGCCACTCCACCAGACAGTTTACCCAGTCGTTTCTTGAGTTCTTTCAACTTGTACTCTGAATCTTCCAGTTTGATGCGTCCTTCAAGAACAGCGACTCTCCTGGCGATATCCTCTTTTTTACCCTGTCCTTCAATGATGATGGTTTTATCTTTGTTCACCCTGATCTTGCGGGCACTGCCCAGGTCTGAAAGCTTGGTGTTCTCAAGTTTCATGCCCTTTTCTTCACTGATGACGTTTGCACCGGTAAGTGCTGCTATATCTTCTATCATTTCCTTGCGCTCATCACCAAAGCCAGGTGCTTTGACCGCACATACTCTCAGGGTACCGCGAATGATGTTCAAAACGGTAGTGGCGAGTGCTTCGCCTTCCAGATCTTCGGCTATGATGAACAGGGGTTTGTTTTCCTTGACCACTGCTTCGAGCACGGGCAGGAATTCTTTCATTGAGCTGATCTTCTTATCGAAGATGAGTATCTTCGGGTCTTCGAGGAC
>JAMJFV010000058.1:1779-5507 GCA_023544495.1 ANME-2 cluster archaeon | reverse complement strand
GAATTGCATTCCTTCCACTACTTCAAGTGAGGTTTCCATGGACTTTGCTTCTTCAACGGTAATGACACCGTTGGCGCCCACTTTTTCCATGGCATCTGAGATGAGGTTGCCAATGACCTCGTCATTGTTCGCTGAAATAGTAGCTACCTGGGTAATCTTTTCTTTTCCTTTGACATCTTCACTTATGGATTTGAGGAATTCCACTACATTTTGCGTGGCTTTGTCGATACCGCGCTTGATCTCTATTGGATTGGCTCCAACGGTGATATTCTTCATGCCTCTGTGCAGGATAGCCTGGGCCAGGAGGGCGGCTGTGGTGGTACCGTCACCTGCCACGTCCTGGGTCTTGGTGGCGACTTCCTTTGCCAGCTGGGCGCCCATATTCTCGAGCGGGTCCTCAAGGTCGATCTCTTTGGCAATGGTAACACCATCATTGGTTATCACCGGGCTGCCGTAACTTTTCGAGAGCACGACGTTTCTGCCTTTTGGTCCCAGTGTTACTTTTACCGTATTTGCAAGATGGTCCATGCCTCTCATGAGGGCGTGCCTTGCTTCATCATCAAAAGTTAATTGTTTTGCCATTGTTTTCACCTACTCTATCTTTGCGATTATGTTCTTTTGCTCAAGAACGATGTACTGTTCCCCGTCAATCTCCATTTCATCAAAACTGTACCCGGAATAGAGAATGATATCTCCCTTTTTGATGGGGCATTCTTTTGCGTCCATGGATGAGCTTGTTTCTACCACGATACCCTGCTTTTTCTTTTCTTTGGCAGTTTCAGGTATGTATATTCCGCCCGCAGTCTTCTCTTCTTCTTTAACTGGTTTGATTAAAACTCTCTTACCTAATGGTACTATTTTCATGTCATTACCCCGTTACAGATATAGAAATTGTTTCTGTTAGTGAAGCGTCTTAATTGTTTGCAGTTCTATAAAAACATTTCGAATTATTCATGTTCGAGGGTCTTTATGCAAAGTGATATGTATGAGTGTGAAGGAAACTATTCAGGTTTTTGGACGGGTGAAGAATATGGGACACGATGCTATTCTCCAGGTACGTGCCGACCGGCAGATGACCGAAGACGAGACCAGATCGGCACATACTATTATCGGGAAGTACTGCAGCAGTGTAGATTACGAGTACATGGAGGTCAAACGGGGGATAGATGTCTATATTGCAAACGTGGCGAGTGCCAGGCATGCAGCTGCCAGGATAATGGATGTGCTGGGAGGCAGCCGGAAAGAGAGTTCGAAGTATTTGCGGGTGCAGGGTGGCAGGGTGTTGTACCGGTTTACGATACGAGTGAAGCTGCCTGAGAAAGTTTCTGGGGGAAGGTATGGGTTTTAGCTGTGAAGGAGAGTTTTCCCCGGATCTGTTGTTGTTTTTGAGGTAGCGGGTCTATGATAATGATTGGCGGGAATTGTTGAGCAAAATTGTATGAAACGATGGGTCTGACAAAAGTACCACGCGGCTGAGTTCGACCTCATCCGTTAATTCATAATCCAGTTCACCTGCCAGCAGAGCTGCAAACCGGGATATCTCTTCATGCCGTGGCATTGCATCCCGCTCGAGCCGCCTGCGTGAATATCCCAGGTGCATGTAGGCCTTAACCTCTATAACGTCAGGTGCTGCTATTTCGATAAGCCTGGCATACCCCTTGATATCCTTTATGTTCAGCTCCTTCACAAGCGTTATCCTGATAGCTGTCCTGCTGGGATGGTCGTGCAGGATTGCAAGGGAACGAAGTATCTGTTCCCACATCGCAGGATTGCACGGAGAACAGATATCCACATAGGTATCCTTATCTGGCGCATCCAGGCTCATATACAGCTGGGTAGGCCTGATGATCTCAATCACTTCAGGTCTGGTGCCGTTCGTGACCACAAAAGTAGTAAGGCCGCGGTTGTGGAACTCGTCTATCAGGCCATCCAGGTGCGGGTACAGGGTAGGCTCGCCTGCCAATGAAATTGCCGCGTGCCTGGGTTCCAGGGATTGCTGCCATAATAATGTATCAATATTCTCCAGTCCCCCGTATCCTGACATGAACCTGCGCTGGGCATTGATACAGCCCTCCACGATTTCCTCTGGAGCATCCCAGTGCCGGGGTGCTTCTACCGGATGCTCGATCGGGCGCCAGCAATAGAGGCATGCCTGGTTGCAGCCTAGAGACGGTGTCATCTGTATACAGCGATGGGAATCTATGCCATAGAACCTTGATTTATAGCAGTTGCCCTCTTTCTTGACGGCCCGGCCCGACCACAGGCAGGGTTTTACCGCACTATGGGCCCCTACAATATGATAGCCCTGTTTCTTGAACCGGTCGAACTGGTCAGGTGGAATGTTCATTGCATCTGGTAAGTTCATTGAAAAGAGATAATCTTTGTGTCCCGGCTGCCAAGGTTTACTACTGCAGCCCGGGCAGGGATTGGCTGGAGGTTCATGCGTCTCTGGAACTCTGTCTGGGACTGCCAGGTGCCGCTATTTACGATCCTGACTCCACGATAATTGGTGCATCCTACTGTGTGAACATGACCGCAATGCAGGATATCAGGTATCTTATTGATCACCAGATGGTCGGTCCTCTCAGGTGCGATAGATACCTTGCTGCCATAGATGGGAGAAAGATGCCTGCGTTTTAACATCTCGATCATTGGTTTGGCAGGGTCCTCGTATTTCATGCCCGGTAGAGCGCCAATTAGGTCATCAATGCTGCGCCCGTGGTAGATGAGGGTATGCACGCCATCCATGGATACCACTGCCGGATTGCCTACGAAAACCACGTCCGTCCTGAACATTTTTTTTATTTTATCAGGTAAAGCGGGCTGGGGTTCGGCCTGCCGCACAACATCGTGATTGCCAGGAGAGATAATTACCTTGATATGTTCGGGCACCTGGTTAAAATATTCGGCTGCCTTGCAGTACTGGTCATACACATCAAGGATAGCCAGTTCCCTTTCCTGGTCCGGATATATTCCTATGCCGTCTACCAGGTCACCGGCAACTATCAGATATTTAATATCACCCACGTTAACAGAGCCGATATTTTCGTTGTTGGTACCACCGTTCAGCCAATCAAGGAATTTCAACCACTCATGTTCCAAAAAAGTGTCGCTGCCAATATGTATATCTGATATCAGCACGGCCAGTCCTGTACTGCCGGGCTCGCCAAGTTCGATGCTGTTCCTTACGGGAATTTCAGGCCACATTATATTGTTTATGAAAAGCAGGTTTCCGTCATCGCTCAATGTACCGGTCAGGCCAACCACTTCGTCCAGCATTACTTTCATGGCCTGGTCAAACAGGTCTTTGTTCTTTTTCAGTACCATGGTACGGAAGGTACCTGTCGTATCTTCAATCTCTATCATCCTGTGACCGTTCTTGGATGTTTGAATATCAGATACCATTCCGATGAGCGAAACTTCTTCACGTCCCTCTGCCAGCCCGGTCGTGCGCCGGCTCATACTTTCTATTGGCCGGAAACTGACATTACGGTTCCTCAGCATATCGCTTAATTTTGTGAACCGGTCCCTGAAATAATCCACGAACTCCCCGATCTCACCCACACAGGTGGACTGGTCTGTGATATCAGATATTACATCCAGGTCCCATGTCCATTCATCTTCGTAATCAGGATCCCTGACAGGTGCATGGTAACATTCTGATAACGGTGGTTCCTGCCCTGATGAGAATATCTCCGGGGTTACCGGAGAGACTAGCTTTGAAGGTT
>JAMJFV010000058.1:0-1684 GCA_023544495.1 ANME-2 cluster archaeon | reverse complement strand
GTGGTTCCTGCCCTGATGAGAATATCTCCGGGGTTACCGGAGAGACTAGCTTTGAAGTTACTGATGAGGATGTCTCCGGAATTACAGGAGAGACTAGCTTTGAGGTTACTGATGAAGATGTCTCCGGGATTACAGGAGAGACTAGCTTTGGTGTTACTGATGAGGATGTCTCCGGAGTTATCTGTGAAACCAGCTTTGAGGTTACTGATAATCCGGGACGGATATGTTCAGGACCAACGACCAGGACGGATTCGTCAAGTGAATCCAGGAGAGTATTGATGAATCCCTGATCTGAATTATTTTCAACTAAGATGGACAGGGCACTGGGGTCAATCTGGTACCCAGCCTGTGCAAATTGTTCAATTATCGCTGAATCCTGATTTTTCTGGTTCATGGCATTCGCACAAAATATTATCATCTCACACGCTATAAATATTCGCCCATATGAATTCTCAAAACCAGCAAACGAGCATGAAAAAGATATTGAGCATAATTAAGCAGTTCAGAACCAGTAATAATTTTTGGATAGGGCTCGCAAGGGACCTCATCTTTATTGCTGGTATGATTCTCCTTATCATGCTGGTATCCCAGATCACACTGGGAACCCCCAGGCCGGCCGTAGCTGTGGAATCGGGCAGCATGCTGCCCAACATCGGTATTGGTGATGTGGTGTTGATCCAGTCTATCGACAGGACAGAAATTATATCATACACACAGGGAAGTGCATCCGGATACAAATCTTTTGACAATTATGGAGACGTAATACTGTACCATAAATTCGGCAATACGACCTATACCCCTATCATCCACAGGGCCATGTACTGGGTGGATGAAGGTGAGCCAATGTGGATCGGCGGACCTCCTGCCCCTCATGCTGGATATATTACCAAAGGAGACAATAACCGGGATATCGACCAGGTAGCTTCCACAAGCAGACTTCAGCCTGTCAAGAAGGAGTGGATCATTGGAGTTGCACGGTGGCATATCCCATGGGTAGGTTATCTTTCACTTGCAGTCCACTGATATAGCGGGTACAGTAGTAGCTGGTATAGTGTATTTGTACAGTGCACTTTAAAGTGTACAGTCCTGAAGGTAAAAATAATCCCAGGTTAAAATAGCTGGGACTGGCTGGCAGGCATAACTAGGGTAAAGTCTTCCAGGGGTTTTAACCGGTAATCCTCCAGGAGTACATTCATAGTGTTATTCTCAGGAACGCTCAATGATATAGCTTTGGTTCTCCCGTACCTGCCTTTGCTGACCACCATAGCGTTCACGATACCCAGCATGTCAAGTTCAGATATCAAGTCTGTTATCCTGCGTTGTGTAAGGATATCAGCACCTATGTCAGCGCACATTTGTTTATAAGCAGTGTATACCTCACCTGTGGAAATATTGTCACCTGATTTTTCCAGCCGCTCTTTGATTTTCAATACGCTTAACAGAACCAATTTAGATTGGGTTGGAAGCGTGCGCACTACTTCCACTATCCTGTCCACTTCTATCTTATCCTGGGCAGACCTTACGTGTTTTTCTTCCACAATAGCGGATTTGGAACGCTCAGCAATTTCACCTGAAACCCTGAGCAGATCTAAAGCACGACGGGCATCACCATGTTCCTGGGCAGCAAATGCAGCACACAGGCGTGTTACTGTTTCATCAAGTGCATTTTGTTTGAACGCTATTT
>JAMJFV010000057.1 GCA_023544495.1 ANME-2 cluster archaeon | reverse complement strand
ATCACTGCAAGGGTTACACCAGGGAGCGTACATGATGTCAGGATAACGAAACTGGATACATTCACTATCGATTACCGGTTCCTTGTGATGATGCACGTGAACAGGACAGGATTCCTGGACACGCCACTTAATCCCCGAGCCTATGTGGTCGGAAACATCATCTATGCACAGCCCGGGGATATGCTGACGAGTTCACATACCACAGACATTACCAAGTTCCTCGAGGCAGGTAGCAATTCAGTGAACTTTGTCAATGACCGCAATGCACTGGTGAATTATATTATTCAAACGAGGGTCAGGGACTGGAATTTCACACAGGAGACCGTGGTTGAGATCCCCAATACATTCGAGATAGAGAACGTGCTGTTCGCTGCAGCTACTGACCAGAACCTGATGAACCCTGAGATCAGGCATCCGCTCAAGCTATTTGCGTCCAACCTGACCGTATATGATATTGATAATAATACCGATATAACAGCAAGCTGTACGGTGACCGACAATGAACTGTTCATACCGACAGACCTTATCGGTCCCATCAACGCGGGAGACACACGGCTGTTCAATGTGTCGTATGATGCGCCCCGTCCCAATATCTCGCCCTCACTCAACATATCGGTCTGCAACCGGAATGATACGATCCTGATATCGGCAGAGATTGAATTCTACGGTGTACCGATGACGGATGCAAATGTTTCTGTAACGATTGCCAACAGTACCAATACGACCTGGCAGGGTACTTTGACCCATACCGGTGGCGGGACATATACTGCTCTCTACCAGATACCCTCCAATGCTACACTGGGCATGTATAATGTTACAATAGCTGCGTATAATGATTCAACGAACAGGGACGATGAAATGGTGTCGTACCAGATAAGCCAGCTCACCATTACTCCGTTTACTAGCGGGCCATTTGTGGCAGGAAAGGAGGGACCAATAAATGGCAATGTGAACGATTCCAGGACAGATGCACCGATAAACGGTGCCACCGTTGAAATGAGCATTTCTAACCAATCAGGGCTCGTGAACCAGTCATATGTGTTTTCCAACGGAACCGGGTACTTCTCTTTTGTATGGAATGCAAGAATGGCAGGAGAGTACAATCTCACAATAACCGCCAATGATTCTGAGCTGACAATGGGTATGCTGGTGCAGCCCATTGCGGTAGAGTATGATGTGGTAGTGGTTCCCAACAGGACGGATTACAATGTCAATTATACAGCCACATTGAACGTGTCGGTACATGACCTGGGCAGTATTGATGTGCCGGGTGCACATGTATCGATACTGATCGATATTCCGGGAATTGGAGTTGAGACACTATCCACGGACAACGGACGGTTATCCTACATTTCCGGCATGTATACAGGGACGTTCAATACTACCGCTACCATGGGGACGTATAATTATACGGTGAATGTCTCCACGGTTACGGCTAACGGTACTATTACCGGTATTGATACGAGCAGTTTCAGGGTGAGTGACCTGTCCATTACCGAAATGACGGAAAAATTGGTGTACCCCGTTGACGAAAATGTGACTGTCTGGGGCAGGGTCAAGGATCTGGAAACGGGACTCTACATTGAAAACGGTACTTATAATATCTCGATATTCAACTCGTCAGGTTTTGTGACTTCACACACAGGGAATATTGTAATGGGACCAAAACCCACTGGTGCAACATTTTATGATGAGGATACATTCGAGGTCGCAGGTGACGATTGGGGTTCCTGGCAGTATGAAGACCCTGTTCGAGACTCGTCCACTGCATTTGCGGGGTCATGGAGTCTGCATATGACCTGGCCAGGTACCACTGCATGGGGAGGACAAAACTTCAATGGTGCCTCGGGACTGGAAACGGGTCAGACCTCTGCCGGGTATTCCACCTCAAATTATCCATACCTGAGCATGGCATACCGTATCAGTCCTGATGATAAAATCAATATGTTCATTCTGGTGAATGGTGCATGGCGCTCGATAGATGTTACCCAGGGAATCAATACAACCGGGAGTTATCCTACCGTGGCTACCTGGGGTTCCATACATACGGATGACCAGTGGCACTGGACCCAGATCAATCTGGACGAGCAGCTGGACGCATCGATGGGTACCGGGAATCACCAGATCACTGGTATTGCGTGGTATCCCAATTATGCTATTTCCACGTATCTTACTGGCGATTTCTGGATAGATGAGTTCAGGATATCAAATATATCCATTATTAATTCATATAAGGAAACGTTTAGCGGTTTGCCTGCCGACCCCTATACTGCAGTAATAGACATCTCATACCTGACACTGGAAGGCTCGAATTCATCTGAATTTACTGTCAATTACGATGTTAATACAAGTATTCCCTCTCCCCTGTACAGTGTGGACAGGGATGTGGATATCAATATCAGCGTATTTGATACAGGTTCGGTTCCGGTTACAGGTGCCAACCTTACCGTCAATATCACGAACAGTACAGGCTCAGTCAAAACCATATCGGGTTCAAATATTACTGATAACAATAACGGGTACTACAATACTACCTATAGTACTGAAATTGAAGGAGATTTCAATATCTCGGTCCATGTCGAGAAGGGATCGGCCAAGGGTGATGCTAATCTGTTACCATTCAGGGTGACACAGTTCTATGTGGATATTGCACCTGAATTCCCGTGGTATGAGGTGGGAGATAATGTTACCCTTACCACATTTACCGGCAGGATATGGGATTTGCAGGGAACACCAAAATGGGCCAATGTAACCATTCAGGTATTTGACCCTGTAGGGGTAGAGGTACACAATATCATCCTTACTGACCAGTTTGATAACTTTACTCATAGTTTCTCTCTTGGGTCAACGAACCTTTCAGGTACTTATTCTATCCAGGTCAATGCCAGCGAGATAGAATCAGGAGGGAACCTTGCAGCATCCAATACATCATCGTTGAATGTGGATTTTTTCGTGGATTCTGCTACGAACCGTTCGCAATACAATACGGATGATACCGTCAATGTGACCCTTACTATCAAGAACAGTACAACAGATGTGAACGGTGCGTCCGTTGATGTCAATGTGACCTATCTTGGTCCGTCAGATTGGTGGAATGCAAGTTACTGGAGTTTTGACAGGGACCACAGGGTAGGTATCAGTGCGATAAATACTCTTGAACATGCCCGAGAGGATGCGTATGTGGTGGTCCGTGGTTTAGACCTTGCATCTGCGGGCGTATCATTGACCAACCTGCCCATAAATTCGAGCAGGGTTATCGCTTACTCCACACAGGAGAACCTTTCATCAAGGAATGAAGTTGTCCGGGTCGTATTTGATAGAAATAGTGACGGATACCTGAACACCGATGACGAAATAATATTCCTTGCCAGTTTCTCAGCCAATGAGAGTAAGAATTACTGGTTGTATTACGAATACGATTATGATATTGATGCATACCCTGAATATACAATACCTGCTAAACTTCGACTTTACATTGCGGATGAGTTCATTATATCAGGTGACGATTCTGCCCGTATCTATTATAAACATAGTAACAAGAACGGTGCGTTCGATGGATACGTGCAAATAGATGATAATGCCGCTAACACCCGGGGTATTGCCATTGCGGATTTTGATAATGATGGGGACTTTGATGTTGTCGCTGGCGACAGTAATGGTAATCTGTTCCTGTATTCATGGACGAATGTGGGAACCTTCAGCAAGAGCAGTATTTCTCCAGCCTTTACTGCAAGTTCATATACTATGGATATGGCTACTGCCGATTTTGACGAAGACGGGAATATGGATCTCATTGTCGGTGGCAACAACAGGAACCTGTACCTCTATACAGGTGATGGGACGGGTAGTTTCACCAGGACCATCATCACAACCACTGCCCCGGGAACAGCAGGTCGGGGTAAAGATGCCGGTGACGTGAACGAAGACGGACACGTGGACTTCATCTATACTGAGAATCCGGGCGGTAAGGTCTATGCGTATTATGGCAACGGAGCTGGAACATTTGCTGCTCCGGTTGAATTACTGACCACTACGGGTACTGACCCATACAGTCTGGCACTTGGCGATTTTAACAACGACGGTCACCTTGATGTTATTTCAAATGGCGATACGACCGGCCAATACCACATATACCGTGGTGACGGCACCGGTAATTTTAGCGATGAAGGTTTGAAATTCACACAATACAATGGTGGTATGGATGCATTTGATTTTGATCATGATGGGAATATTGATGTCGTGTATACACACTATTCCTGGGAATATATTTATTATCGACCAGGGAACGGTAATTTTGGTTTCGGAGCAGAGGTGAATCTCGTTAATCCAGGTGGTGCCGTGAATATGTTCGGTATCAGTGCCCCGCCGTTGAAGGATACGATCATTCCATCAATCGGTATTGAACAGAATTTAAGTTATATCCCGGTAGGAAGCGGTACTACCATTGATCTTGGTAACGGGAATTACACTGTCGAGTTTTCCCTTTCGGATGCACAGCTTGGTATCTACCTGGTTGAAACCGGTGTTACGTCACCCTGGCCGGGTGATGATGATATTACCTTCTTTGTACGCAGCCTGAATGATGTAAATAATACCTACGGCCCGCATAACATGAACGGGACACACCAATCACCCATCCTTCCTCTAATTGTTTCAGGGACCATCAGGGATAGTGAGTTCAACAATACCGTGAACACTGCTTATGCCAATATCACTATCAGATACCCTAATAATACCATTGCGGCATACCAGTCGGTAACAACCGATGCCAGTGGTATCTTCCATGATAACCTTACCCCGTATTTCTCAAGCAGTTCGCCTGCAGGGATCTATAATGTCACTATTATCGTCAATGATGGCGGAATACTGTATACCATCGAGACAAACCTGACATTCCTGGACGTCCATGACAGCTGGGTTGACCCCGGCAAAGATTACCGGACAGCATTGATACTGGATAACACACTGAACCATACAGGCGTGAACTATAACGGAAAAGGCTTTGTCATCGACCTGCCTGGCGGTGTTGACCAGACTTCTGTGGTCATCAAGGACATCAACGGAATTGATATTGAACATGTGACATACGTCGATCAGGGCGGTACTGAATTAGAATACACGTACCGGTGGGACGATGCCAATACCCTCAACATCACCCATAATTGCAGTCTCGGTATGTTTGAAGGAAGATTACTGTACGTATATTTTGACCGTGACTTATCCATTCCTCCCGACAACACCACGCTGGTCAGCAATACCCTTCCGGTGATCGCCGGGGCAATAGAAGGATACTGGATGACCATCTCAACTGACCAGCCACTGTATACTCCCCCTTCCACTGCAAGCATAACTGCCAATCTTACCCTTGCAAACGGTACTCAGCTCACCGGTTCACGGGTCAATTTCAGTATTTATTACCCAAACCAGACCCTTGCGTACGGACCTCACAACAACTCCACGGACCCGTTCAATATCACAATCAACGAAAATTCCTATACCCTTCATTTTCCTGTCCCGGACGTGAACGGTGTGTATACCATCAGGGCCGATTCCACTGCACCCAACGGCATACCCAGGACAGAAAACGCTACATTCAATGTAGGAGGGCTAAGGGTCACTGTGGATACCGATAAGACCATATACAATACCAGGGATGATGTCTGGTTCACCGTGAATGTCGAAGATGTCGGGGATAATGCCACGGTCACCCTGGACGTCAACGACCCCAGTGGTCAGCTGCCCTATGAATTCAGCAAGACATGGCCAACGAACTCCACAGGTACGGCCTTGATACACTGGCCTCTCATCCCGATTACTTCAGTACCTGGCAACTATACGATCGCAGTGAACATTAACACTGCCAATGATACCGGATACAACGGTTCCAAGACCATAGAAATCGACAGCTACGTGACCACTCTTGACCTTACCCAGAACAAAGTGAGCTTTGACCAGCCCGTTACCGCGAGTGGTATCACCACTCATAACGGGAGTGAGGTATCTTCCTGGGTAAATATATCAGTGACGTACCAGTCTGCGTATATTGATGATGCTGTTCCCTATGGTGCCAGTACCGGTGGGGTGTGGACCTGGGATTATAATACCGTTCACAGTGGAAGTTATTCTCATTTGCAGGAAGTACAGGGTCCCGCTACTGCCCAGCATTATTTCTATGACACGTACAGCCCATACCGTATGGGCACGGGCGAGAACATCTCGGTCTGGGTCTATCTTGACCCCTTATCAGAACCTATAGACGAAATAATGGTCCAGGTCCGGGCAAATAATACCTGGAACAACCGGGCATACTGGGGTTCGGATACTATCCAGTGGGGTACTAACAACACCACATCACGACAATACATCGGCCCGCTTCCCGCCTCAGGTGCCTGGTACGAACTGGCACTCAACAGCACACAGATCGGACTGGATGGACAGCTCGTTGAGGGTATGGCGTTTGCTATACACGAGAGCAGCAACAATGTGGCAAGAGTATGGTTCGATGAGGTAACCTTCGAACATGCAAGTACACACGACCCATATCTTGAGAACCAGAATGTCTCATCTCCCTATTCGTATGTCATATCCAATACGTTCACGGAAACCTTCAATGATGCATTCATGACATTCAACAGCACTGAATGGGTCAATTCCACTACCTCAACCCATAACATCTCGGCCGGCTGGATGGAATTGAATGGTACTGGTGTTGATTTCAATGCCAATTTCTCAGGCAGTACCACATATTCCCGGACAGTGTACCCGGTATTCACTACCGATCTCATGACCGACAACCTCAGTGGCGGACTGGTCGTGGCAGCTGAAGGCAATCCCACATCAGGATACCGTCGCCATGGTATCTATATCGATAAAACCGACGGTATGCTCAAAGCCCAGACCTATGACCTTGACGGCTGGCATTATAAGGACCTGTTCACTCCCGAGACCGGGAAATGGTATACCCTGGAGGTCAGGTTCTTTGCTACGGGATCACAACTGTTCGTGTATTCCAGGGATGACAGTTCCAGGCCCATACCCGATACTGCGGACAGTACCTATAACCTGACCGACTGGGACCCGACGTTCCATTTCTGGACATTCGACCATACCGGGTACATTGATAATACGAAAGTAACCACCCGAACCAGTACCGGTACACTCCCATGGGTAGGCGATTATATCGTAACAGGTCTGAGCAGTTATTCAAATCTGTCCACCGTGAATCTCAGCACCATCCTGGTTGCTGATCTGAACATCACGGTCAATACCGGTGATACCTATGACCTTACCATTGGCAATCCCCAACTAAATTACGTTACCATCAACGGTACTGTGCAGGATAACCGCTCGGGTATACCCCGCACGTCCCCGGTACTTGTGTATGTGAGGGCACCTGACGGGATAATATCCGTCTATAACCTTGCAGCAGATACGAATGGTTCCTTCACACTCAGTTTCACCAGGCCATCCCTTATCGGTACGTACGATGTGACCGTTACAGCCCAGGATACAGCAGGTACCACCGGCAAGACCGATACATCCTTTGATATCCAGATAGGCTCGACCATTGCACCCACCATCGAGACTCTCAATCTCATGGATACTGCGACCCTTACAGTAGAACTGTTTGATGACATTATCTTCGACGATATGGAACAGGTTACTTCCAACTGGTCATACCGTGCCGGTACTACAGGAACTATCCCGAATATGTCAGAAGAAGTGTACGGCATAACACGCCTGTACCATAAGAGCGGGACCCAATCCCAGAAAGTGGATTATTACGTCACCAAAGGAGTGAACGACTACCTGTTCCTTGAATCAGGTCTGGGTCCGATCGATGTATCACAGGTCAACACTATCACCTTCTGGCTTTACCTGGACCCGGTTGACGCGTTCGATACAGTTGCACTGGTGCTTGAAAATGACCCCACAGGCTGGAGCAGTGATGAGCGTATCTACGGGCAGAACCCAGTCCATGGGTGGAACTATTATTCATTCAATGTCAGTGATTTTAGTATAGACCTCACCCATGACCATTACCTTACGGTTCTGATAGATGACGATAATAGTGCCGCAGAGGTCGAAACCAGAGGTTCGATATACCTTGATGATCTCAAGGTAATTAACGGTAATCCCATATCAGGTGCCAGTATATCCATCAACGTAACCAAACCCGGCATGTCAGCGCTCAGCTATTCCACGCCCTCAGACATTACCGACCTTGGAAACGGCAGATATACATTCGACTTTATCGATACTGATGAATACGGTAACTATACGGTCATAGCTACCTCAACCAGCAATGGGTACTCCAGTACTGCCACTACCCAGTTTATAGTAGACCGTTTGACTGTTACACCCGTATTACATGAAACACCCTACATTGTTGGTGATACCGCTAACATAAGTGTCAGTGTCCGTTCCAACAGGTCCATACCGTTCGATGGGATGGTTTACCTGAACCTGACCTTGCCCAACGGCACATCTGTAAATTATGATACAGCCGATTTCATCCAGTCAACCGAGAATTATGCCCGTTCGGGTACTGCCAGCGGGTCAGGTTTTGGCAGTGTTGCCAGGATAAATGATGGTTCATTTTATCTTCCTGCAACTACTGCTGCCTGTATTGGAACCTATGCCGGGATTACATGGGCACAGCCTGTGACCATCAACCAGGTCATGGTATATTACGATACCAACGACTGGCCAACCTCGTACAGGATACAGGTACTTGATACCGACGGCGTCACCTGGGTCGATAAAAAGGTAGTGGACGGGTTTACCACCACCAGTTTTCCCTATATAATCGACGATATTCCCACAACAACCACCAGAGGTGTGAGGGTAAAATATGAAGCTTCCAATAACGCCCAGACCATATACATCTTCGAGATGTGGGTCTATAACACGGCAGCCACGTTCACACCCACGTTACCCATATCAGGAAACTATACCGCCCGTTTCAATGCCCTGGATTCAAAAGCTGTCAGTGGTACCAGTTCCATTATGGTTCCTGTCAACTTTATAGTTGAGACAATCCCCTATACATTAAGCTATGACCCTGGCGATAACGCGACGATAGCTATCAAAGTCTTCAACGGCACCCAGTATGTACCTGGTGTTTCCGTTTCGACCCAATTAAGCTATATCGGCAACGGTTTAATTATTGAAACAAACTCAACTACCACCGGTCCTGATGGTACTGTCGATGTAACGTACCAGCTTCCGGCAGACTACTCGACCTATTACCTTAATTCAACTGTTTCATATAACGGCATCACGGGGTCGGATTCGACCATAACGTCATCTGCTCATCTGAAACTGTGGATAGACCCGGCTGAAGTCCTGGTGGGTCATCCCAGCTGGAATCCTGACCTCACGCCTGAAGAATACCGGAATATTTCCCTTCATGCAGAATTCCTGACCCAGGCCGGTCATATCCTTGATGACCAGTCGGTCACTGCCAGTATCTACCGGTATGACGGCACACTCATCACCAGTCTTCCCCTCACTGAAGAAGATGGCCTGTATACGGGCAATTATACCATTCCCGGAAACAGTCCCGAAGGTACCTACTGGGTTGAAATGGATACGTATCCCGGTATCAGGGAATATTTCAGTGTCATGGAATGGGGCTGTACCCGTTGTCATGTCGATACGGGAATGGGCCAAAATCACTATTACCCTCATACCATCACCAGTGCAGCGTACGGTAATTCTGACGGCCCTGTGTCCCCATCCAATTTCAGTAAGGAATATGTCCATGAGATGCATCCCCTGGTGGACCCTTCACCACCCAGCACGGGTTCTAATTGCAATTACCACAGCAACGCACGGGATGTTAATTGTATAAAATGTCACCTGACTGAAGCACTTCCCTCCACCTGTCCCGATTGCCATAACAGCGGCCAGGATACATGGTCGAATGTTTTGTCAGAAGATTATGGTACTGATGTACATGCAGGTATCAATATGGATATCGCCAAGAATAAGGTTGCCAGCACATCAGATGGTGGAAATGCCGATCTTGCCATAGACGGCAATGAGGATACGTACTGGTCTCCTGACGGCGTGTCCAACCAGGTCATGGAGATCGAACTTGACGGCGCATATTCTGTAGATGGTGTCAGGATCGCAATGTCCAACTACAAATCCACCTATACTGTGGAAGGACTCAACAATGGCAGCTGGGTAACCCTGGTATCGTCAACCACATATACAAATTACGATAATGATAAGCTCCATACGTTCACCAGCCAGAACATCACAAAGGTCAGGTTCACGGTCAGTTCATGGAGCAGAGTGTGGACAGGTACAGGGTATTGCAGCTCTCCCTTGCAAAACGCCGCTGTTCTTACCGAACGCCCGCAAGTAAGATCCATCAATGTATATTTACCCAATACTGTTTCCCTGACAGTACAAAACCCGGATACCCACGATGCCTGCCAGGTCTGCCATGGTGGGGATATACCCAATGATATCCAGCCCACCATTCCAAATTGTACCGACTGCCATCCTGAATCCTCGGGTTCCGGCATGCAGGTATTGCCGGATAACATGAGCAGTGTCAGCAGGGAACTGGAAGATTATGAGGTCGTATCAGATATCAGTGCATATTCCGCACCCGGTTTCCCGGTTTCAACTGTATCCCTCACAGCATCCACAGACCAGGTTGTACAAGGCAACGTTGCAGGAAAACTGGACTATTCCATGGCTCTTGGTGTGGGCAGGATATATGTTGACCGTGCAGGCCTTGAATTCAGCAATGCTACCAGTATCAAGTTTTGGTTGTATGGCAATCCTGCAGACGATAATACCCAGTTCCAGGTCAGTATCAGGAACAACAAGTCAG
>JAMJFV010000056.1 GCA_023544495.1 ANME-2 cluster archaeon | reverse complement strand
CCCTTTCCTACGTCAGCGGATCGACCTGGGAAGGAACCATCGTCGCCCTTGCAGGAACGAACAGCGTCAATGTATCGTCCAGCGATGCCGTACCCAACACTGCCTGGGATAATACCAGCACCTATACTGCCACGACACCGGATACTTGTCTGGGATGTCATGGTTCAGTATCAACACCAGATATCGGCCTTCACTCCACGCTGAGCGGTACCAGTGTTTTAGATAATGGTGATTGTGATACTTGCCACAATAAGAGCGGAATTTCTGTACCCATGATTCCAGGTGGAGCAAATTCCAGCAATACTTATTATTGTGCTGACTGCCATACAGGTACCGGAACAGGTCCGAACATATCTACTATTCAATTTACCGATAAACAGCATGGTGAAGTAAGCTGTGTAGATTGTCATATTGCTGACGGTACATATCACCAAGACAATCCAAAGGGTGCAGTTGCTAATACCATGTATGTAAACAGGTTTGTACCAGGCGATACAACAGTCACCAATTGTGCCGATTGCCACTATGCAAGTAATCTGGACGATGCACCTTTCTATGCTCCGGGAGCTGGAAGCCATGTCACTATATATGGTGGTGGCATAGGAGCATGTTCATCACCTGGCTGTCATGTAGGTACGGATACCAACACCATGACAGAAACCATGCACAATTTAAGCGGAGATGACATTGGTACCCAGAACCCGGTTATCACTACGCCAGTGCTTTCCTTAAGTACTGTTACAAGCGGTACTGCGGTTATAGTTACAACCACTGCTTCTGTGGGAGGAACATATGATCTGGTGGATGGTGCCCAATATCGTATTGAAAACAGTACTGGTGAGGTTGTAGCATGGACACCCATGAATGCTGATGACGGAGATTTTGATGGGACCAGTGAGACTGTCAATGTTACCATTGATACATCGGGTATGCTCGGGAACTATACGATCCAGGTCAGAGCTATGGGAGGCGGCATAGCGCAAAGCAACCTGATCAGGTACTATCCAATGAACGGTGATGTATCAGGAGTATTATCAACAACACTTACGGTAGAATCACCAAAAGGTTATATAAATGGAACCATAACAAGCAGTGGTTTACCAGTAGCAGGTGCTTTAGTTTCAACAAAAGGAGTTAGTTCTGTTTCAGACTCTAATGGAAATTATTCATTGAGATTGCTTGCAGGAACTTATAATGTAAGTGTGAGCAAGTTGCCTGAATACGATGATAATTTAGTCACAGGAGTTGAGGTTACTGTTGAAACTACGACAATCCAGGATATTCCAATTACTACAAGACCATTGGGAACGATTCAGGGTACTGTTAAAAATTAAACAAGGTAATATTTCAATGGAAACTTGAATAACTTGCTGCATTGCTACAATATAAACGCTTGACAATAGGTGACGATACAAAGACGATATTGAGTCTTCTTAACATCATCTATTATAATATTTTTAAAGATTAAAGAAATTGTGTGTATAATCAAGCAATAAAAATATACACATAATGGTTTTATAACAATGAAATATTATTTCTAAAAACCAATCTGTCTGTTAATGAAACCAACAATCTCATTATTACCATTATTATACACGTGATATATATTTCGAGACCGTTTCAATTCGTGTTGGTGAATATAATAAAACCGCAGATAAATGCAGATTTTCAGGCAGCTTATCCGCGTTCATCGGCGTCCATCTGCGGTTAATTTGAAAGCACCAACATGTAATGTAACGGTCACTATATTTCGGAAGATTTATATGACATAACTACTACAAATTTCGTAAATTTAATAACTTGGATTGGAAGGAATAAGGGAAATTTGAGTGGTGCATGAGATTGGACAATTCTAAAGAAATTGAATTAAAGAATTTTAAAAGATTTATTGGTTCAATGATTATACAAAAAAATGTAGTGATATTTTGTTTGCTATGTTCATTGATTTTCATTAATGTTACGCCAGCTTATGCTATCACATATACTGAACATGATCCGGAAGATTTTGACTGTGTAAAATGTCATCCTGGTCATCAACAGAATGATGGACCTATCAATACGATTGAAATAGTTGATGATTCTCAGCCTATAAATGCTATTGAAATGACCAGTGTTATTGGAGATATCACACTTATTGCCAGTGTCGGACAGAACTGGTTCCAACAAGGCATATATGGGCCTAATTCCCAGGCTAACGATAAAAGTTGGGGCTGGACATTTTTTGAAGAAACCCCTTCCAGAAACTTGACCGTCCCTTCAGAAAAAGTAACTCAGAGAAATGGTATATATACTCTTCTCCTCGATAGCGGTAACAATACTAATCCGATAAAAGGTGCTCAGGTAGTGGCAAATGTTACGTACTGGATATATGATGGAGAATATTATACAAATTATTCAATTCAGGTTCCTCTATCTGAAGATTTGAATTTGGATGGTTTTTATAGTGGAAACTTCAATTTCTATGGAGGTACAACATATAAGATAGGGACTTCACAACTTTGCGATGGGTGTCATCTGGATTATTATCGTGGAAACGATACTCAATCAGGATATTTCCCTGGCAATTATACAGTCATCATAACTGCAAATGCAGATGGCAAAAATACCAGTTCTACCTTGAATTTCGAAGTAACTCCATGGGGATGTGAAAATTGTCATGGTAGTGGAAATCAACATGAAACATATGTGGATATGGATTCAGCCTGTTACCTTTGTCATGGTATCAACCAGATAGTGCATAAAGAAACCGATGCGGGGAATCCTCATCAAAATACAGCTCATATTAGCATTGAATGTACAGATTGTCATACCAACAGAAGCCTGAACTCACAGACATTTTCTGGGGTCACGTTCATTCAAGGGGGATTAAACAATGCATTACTCCCTCAATACACCTCAGAACAAATACAACTGAACAGTGGCACTCACACTAATCTTGCATGTACTGATTGTCATAACGAACTTACTTTACCGGAACCTTCAGGTGGTTACAATCGGGACAATTACACAATAGTGAATACTGTCAATAACTTTAGTCCAAGTTATGCCGGTATCCAACAATTTCAGGATTATTATACTATTAACGTAGCTCAATCAGAACCTTTGAACATTACTTTTAACTGGGAGGGAACCTCAAATCTCGGATTTTATCTCTACCCACCCAATTTCAACCCAAGGAACAGGACCAAACCTATGAACCCCCAAGAAGGGGATTACCCGTACTATAATGGCTCAACTTCAAATAAACCTGAATATTTCATTGACAACTCACCTCTTTCAGGTAAATGGATACTTGCGGTATATGGTTATGACCTTCAATGGCCAGGAATATTCCAATCTCCAATCAACTATACAATAAATTCAACGTACCCAATTGAACAAAAATCACTTCCGAGAATACCTGAATGTAATGATTGCCATAACTCAACAGCTCTGGGAGGAGCGAACACAGAGCATGAGGTACCTGATTGGAACCCTGGCTTTGCTCATGTAGATACAAATGATGATGGTACATTTGATATTCAGTGCAGAATGTGCCACAATGCCATGCATAACATAATAATCAGGAGTTGCCAGAACTGCCATACAACAGTACCTCCACTTCATCCAATAGTTGAACCTGAGTTCAGAGAATTCAATCAAAGTCAATGCCTTAAGTGCCACGGTGATCCTCATGAAGTAGCTGGATCATGCGTTTCCTGTCACGAGGCGATCTCAACCACAAATCTGACACTTAATCTGGGTTTACATTCCACATTAAATGGTACTTCAGATGTGGAAGATGGGGATTGTGAGACCTGCCATTTTGCTCCATTCCAAATGGTCCCGGGTGCTGCAAATTCAAGCAATACTCATTATTGTGAAAAATGCCACCTCTCCACCAGCACACATCTTAAGAGTTCCAGTATTAAATTCACATCACCAAAACACGGCAAAGCTACCTGCATAGATTGCCACATAGCAGATGGCACGTATCATCAGGAAAATCCCCGGGGTTCAGTGGTCAATACCTCATATGTAAATAGGCACAATCCTGGAGATGCGAACGTTACCGATTGTGTTGATTGCCACTACGGCAGCAACCTGGACGATGCGCCATTCTATGCACCAGGAGGCGGTAGTCATACTATTAATTTTGAGATGATTAATTGTAGAGGTTGTCATGCTGGTCAAATTACGATAATTGGAACGATCCACAAATTAAATGGGGCAAATAATAATTTCCAAAATCCATCTATCACTACGCCAGTGCTTTCCTTAAGTACTGTTACCAAGGGTACTGCGGTTATAGTTACAGCTACAGCTTCTGTGGGAGGAACATATGATCTGGTGGATGGTGCCCAATATCGTATTGAAAACAGTACCGGTGAGGTTGTAGCATGGACACCCATGAATGCTGATGACGGAGATTTTGATGGGACCAGTGAGACTGTCAATGTTACCATTGATACATCGGGTATGCTCGGGAACTATACGATCCAGGTCAGAGCTATGGGAGGGGGTATTGCACAGAGCAGCCTGATAAAGTACTATCCAATGAACGGTGATGTCTCTGCAACGCTTTCAACTCCGTTAACGATAGAACTACCCAAAGGTTACATAAATGGAACCGTAACGAATGGCAGTTCACCGGTTGTAGGTGCTATTGTTTCAACAACAGGATATGTTACGGAAACGGATGGTTCTGGATTTTATTCAATGCGGTTAGTCTCGGGTGAATATTATCTTACAGCCACAAAGAATCCAGAATATTATCCAAATAGTTCGGCTATGCTTGAGGTTATCATAGATACTACAGTAGAACAGAATTTTATCCTCACCATAAAACCGATAGGTTCGATAACGGGTAATGTTACAAGTAATGCCATTAACCTTTAGAAGGTCTTTACAATAAAAGGTGGATGTACGGGATTAACAGGAAATTGCAGCTCTTTTCATCCTGTACATCCCCAGATCCTGTCCATTAATTTTTTCTGTTATTCCAAGTTTGTTGAGAAATTCGGATCTCCCCAAAATTGAGGAATAAAAATTGAACAGGATTAAAAGGTCAATATAAGAAAGACCTCATTTCCTCCCACTTACCACATACACTATCGCACCCACGACCACCAGTCCCCAGTAACTGACCGCCCTGTCAAGTAGTGCAATGCCAGCAGCTACCCCCACATCTACTCCTACCAGTACGAACACCCCGACGATGGCGAACTCAACTGCACCAAGTCCGCTGGGCGTTATGGGAAGTGCTGAAACAAGTGCAGCAGACAATGCCACAAATATAATTAACGATAGACCAATGCTGATAGTATGGACCGACGAAAGGGACGCCACTACAAAATACAGGCGGGCTGTTTCCATGCCCCATATCACAATGGTATAAGAGCTTATCAAGAACACAGACCCCCTGTCAGCCGATTCATGCAATCCCTCGGCGAAATGGGTGAATATCTGCTCGATTCTTGCAGGCAGTCTTCGTGCAATCGCAGTTTTACCGGACGAAAAGCCAACCACTACCGAAACCAGAATTACCAGAATCGTAAAACCAAACGACAGAGACAACCTGATTGCATGCGGTATCTCTGTTCCAAATACCATGATACTGGAAACACCCATCAGGATTACCAGCAGCAATACGTCATAAATGCGCTCCACATAGACCGTACCCAAACATCTTGAGATAGGTACACCCCAGGCTTTTTTCGCAAGATATCCCCGGTAAATATCCCCCATTTTGGCAGGTACCAGGGTATTGGCGAACCAGGATAGCATAAATATCTCACTGGCATCCTTCAATCCTGCCTTGATTCCAATATTGTTGAGCAGTAATCTCCAGCGCTCACCCCGCACTGGCAGCGAGCCGAAATACACAGCCGCTGCAGCTATAATGTAATCTGGTCGGGCGGTCAGAATAACTTCAATTATTCTCTCAAACTCTATCCTTGAGAACAGGAAATATAATACAAACAATGCCACTGCAAAAGAGAGCAAGGTCCTGGGCTCAGCAAGTCGCTGTATGGGTGAGACGGGCTGCTCGTTATTGACCACTATCTCACCACTCGATAAATATGGACATTGGGATTGAAATATACCAGTTCAAATGTGCCAGGATTTTTATCAAATAGCTTTCGTGCATCAGTACCACCGTACCTTTCCTCCTCCACGCTGCCCACATAGATATACTCAACCTGATATTTATCAAGTACCTGCTTCACGGTACGCAAATCACCGGACATATACACCTGCGGCACCTCATTCCATCGCTCATCAATGGTCTGTGCCCGGTTCCTCCAGTTCTTCTCATGCCCGGCCCATCCTATTACCGTAGGCAGGCCGGTAAAGGTTGTCACATGGGTGTTCGGGCTATACGTATGGCCAGGGCTCTGGAGCACCACAGGAGTGCCGTTGAGAGTGTTGAGCCACATTATAGCATTATACTCATTTTGATACTCCCTGGCAAAATATGCCGATCCGTCGAGAGTGGGTCTGTTCTTGAAATTGTCTGAGCGTGAATAGGTGGCAAAAACAGGATATGATAATGCAGCCAGTATCAGTATGACCGATAGTATTGCTAACGCCTTACTCTGCTTTCCCAACTTTCCTTTACGGTTCCACATGTGGTAGAACGACACACCTGCAGCCAGTGCCCACACAAGCCAGTGTTGCACATAAATCTTGAACACCGTATTGAACCTTATATAGTCCGGAGATTGGATGCCAAACGAGTCCTGAATGTAAAAGAGTTCACAGAACAGCGATAGCAGTGCACCCAGCACTATGAGCACATACACAAACTGGAGGTCAGGAGCATCCTCTTTTACCATGTTGTAGACTGACATTCCTATAATAGGAAGTACTACGACCAGGATCTGGATGTGGGTGTGGTAAGCCGCAAGAGCCGCAATGGCAAGGCCGGACAGTATCAGTTTCATATCCGGATTAAACCTATCATAAAATCGGTCAATGGTATACACCAGAATAAAGAACAATAGAATGCCGAATACGCCCAGATAGAATATTAGCAGAGTCTGGCCGTATGTGACCTGTTTAATGGAATGCGACACGCCACTGGCTATCACATGGTAGGGCAGGTACAGTACGATGCTACTTATACCCACAATAGCACACATGCCTAATGTACTGGCATAATCATTCGGAAATGGAGCCATTATCCTGCCCACAAAGCTGCGTTGCTGCCCCGGTTTGGCAGATATCCGTATTCTCCATACCAGCATAATAATGACAAAGAATATGGCATACGTGGGATAATCCCACGAGTTCAGCGGAAACATGAATCCCAGCAACAGGGCGACCGTTGCCAGTGCAGGTTTGTTGTATTCCTTACCCTGAAGCAGTAAATTCAACAACAGGGCGATCATTAAAAGCTGGAATGCTATTGCGATCATATGGGCATGAAGGTCTGCCTGGATGAAACTGAAATAAGGGAACTCGTTGATGGTGTTTGGAATCACCCTGCTCGTGGGCCAGTAGTTGTATGTAGACAGGCGTGTCAACATATTCCCTGCAGGGACATTGAACAGACCATAATATTTTGGAATGGATACGATCACCAGCAACTGGACAAATCCGGCCAGATTTCCGAATAGTACCACGAACGCCATGACCACCACTCCAAATATACGGCTACGGGTCAAATGCTCCCCCAGCCCGTACGCTGCCGTGGCAGAAAGAGCGAACATGGATGCTACACCAAGGTTGAATCCGATAGCCGCAGGAACTCCAGAGAGCTTGATCAGGTTGGCGGCCACCAGATAGCCAAAATAATAATACTGCATAGGCTCGCCTGAAAGCCAGGGGTCCATAGGAGGGAAACTTGTGCTGCGGAGTATGATGTTGATAAAACTCATATCCATGAATTTCTCACCACCGGTCCAGTATATTTCCGGACGGTATGCCCGCAGTATTACAAAAAACAGGAAAGCTGCAGTGAACAATAGTTCCGACCTGATAAGAGTCTTTTGATCAAAGGGAAATCCCCTGTTTACAAATATGACCATTGATAGGGAAAATACCATCAACACACAAATGCCGACGATGATGGCGCTGTATTCAAAACCCAGATATGTAAGTATCCATGAGAGATATGTTACCATTACCAGACCCAGTATCTTTGACAGGGTTACACCTTTGTCCTGCAAGTTCCTGAATATCCATGCAGTCGCAGGCATGGCTGCCAGTCCTATAAGTTCAAGGACCATCCACCATTTTATTATTTCAAACCATTCCATACCTGTATCGCCATTGTTATTTCTTTTTCTTAATATCTAACAATTCTGGCCATTTTATATTGAACTTTGCAAGGTAAATTGCTCCGAATACCAGTGTGACTGAGTTCTTGATAATATGGTCAATCACTGCTGCTGCTGCCCCCACATATCCAGCAATGCCTGCGATCCCGAATACAACAGTAAGTGAGGCTTCATATGTACCAATGGCTCCGGGTGTTATTGGGAACATTTTTGCAAGGTTTCCTACTGCCACTGCCAAAAAGACAATAGCTATCAATGTTGTCGCTGATGTGGCATTATGCACAAAGGGGAACGCAAAGAGCACAGTATAACAGGTGAGAATATCAATGGTCCAGACCACCAGTGATGAAAAGAATACTATGAAGAAGTCTTTCACATTGGATGATACTGTGAAGATCTCGTCAACGAATTTCCTGGCAATACCGGCCACTACATCAGTATAGTCACCTGACCTGGAAAACCTGAATATGATGCGCTCAACCGGTGATAAGCCATCCCTGCCCCTCGATGAGAGGAAGAAGATACCTGTAAAGAACAGTATGATAATGGCAACTGATAACAGTATGAGAGGCATGATCCAGTTGTCTATAGACCTCTCGGCCATCACAATCAGGACTGATATCATTCCGATGACCGTTATGGCAATGATGTCAAATATACGTTCCACGGCCAGCGATGACATGCCTGTGGTAAGGGGGATGTCCTTTTCTTTTTTCAGGATATATGCCCGGGAGATATCGCCCATCCTGGCCGGGAGTATCACGTTTGCAGATTGGCTCATGAATATGGTACCGGTAATGAAGTTCAGATCGTGCATATAACCCAGCCGCCCCAGGATATGCTGGTATCTTACTCCTCTCACCGGCCAGGACAGAAGGTAGACCAGGACTGCCAGGCCAAACATCGGTAGTGATGCTGATAATGCAGCCTGCCATACGTCCTCTATCCCAACGAGCGTGAATATGAGGAACAGCAACATCAATGCCAGGAAAAACGTCAGTATGACCTTTCGCTTGCGTCCTATGTACGTGGCACTCAACTGCCATCTCAATCTCACTATCTGGCTGCCCATGCCGATCACGTCCTTGACCAGGTCGACCTTGGTAGTACCTCCGTGGCGCCACCGGACCGGGAATTCCTTTACTTTGTAACCGGCACGCTGTGCCCTCACCAGCAGTTCTGTATCCCAGAACCAGTGCTCGTCCTCGACCAGATCCATAAGTTCGAACAGGGAACTCCGCTTGAATGCCTTGAATCCGCACTGGTGGTCGTACAGGCTGGAACCCAGCAGGGTACGGGTAAGAAAATTAAATCCTTTGGAAGCAATACCACGTTTCATGGGTCGCTTTACATCACTGTACGGCATCATTCGCGAGCCAGTGGCAAAATCATACCCATCCATTTTGATGGCTACTATAAGCTCTTCAAGGTGTGCCATATCGGTAGCGAGGTCTACATCAATGTAACAGAGGACCTCACCGCGCGCGACCCTGAAAGCACGGTTAAGTGCCCGCCCCCGGCCCTGCCTTTCATCATTATGAAGGTGTACGACATAATCCAGTTCGGATACAAGCTGGGATGCAAGGCGGTCAGTACCATCAGTACTCCCGTCCTCCGCGATTATGATCTCGAAAGAGTTTGTTATCTGTGACAGGGTATGTGCAGTAGTAATAACCGTATCACGCAGGCGTTTTACTTCATTATACGCTGGTAATACAAGCGAGATTTCAACGCTAATGGCATATTCTCCTGTTGTTTTTTATATATAATAGGGGATGAACTGTGTCATTGATAGTATTAATGATTACTATAATATTCGTAAAATTATATCCTATGTAAATCCTCATTCGTTTTCCTGTATCCTTCACCATCTGCCAATTGATGTATAAGCGAACGCAATTCCACACTGAACCATCCATCCAGGATATATTTAGGATAGATGGGGAGTCTTTCACGAAGCATAGTATCTTTTCCTGTCGTTTGCTTCAATTCCTCCACGTCAGGCCATGTATGTTCGGGGTTGATGTGGTCAATGGTCTCGGGAGAAATGCCGCCAAGGTCAGAGGCACCGTGTTTGATAAGCACTCCTGGCGATATGAGGTTGGGCGGCACCTGTACAGCCACATCATCAGGCAGGATATCCCTTGCCTGTTCGACTGTCCAGAGCATCTCTTCAAAGGACGGGGGCTCATGAGTGGCCATGATCGTACCTGGTTTTGGCGTGAAATTCTGGATGATGACCTCCTGTATATGCCCGTACTGCTGGTGCAAGCCTGCAATAGTCCTGAGCGAATCCACCCGGTCGGCCCTGGTCTCGCCGATACCCACCAGCAGTCCTGTGGTAAAAGGTATCTTCAATTTCCCTGCATGTGCAATGTTCTCTATCCTCTTTTGCGGTATCTTGCCCGGACTGTTATCATGTACCTGCAACCGGGCAGTGGTCTCAAGCATCAATCCCATGCTGGCATTGAATGGTTTGAGCAGGGCAAGTTCTTCATACGACTGCACTCCCGGGTTGCAGTGGGGCAACAGTCCTGCATTTATGGCCATGCGGCACAGGTCCAGCAGGTAATCCAGGGTGCGGTCATATCCTATAGCTTTGAGCCGCTCCAAATATCTGTCATCTTCCTCGGGCCGCTCTCCAAAGGTGAACAGTGCCTCGGTGCAACCACTTCCTGCGCCTCTTTGGAGTATTTCAGTTACCCTGTCAGGATGGATTATATAAGCCTGCGGGTCATCAGGGTCGCGTCTGAATCCGCAATAACCGCAATGGTTCCGGCACATGTTGGTAACAGGGATGAAGACGTTCCTGGAATACGTGACCAAACGCGTTTGTTCTGTCATCATGGTTCATCAACTAAAAAGGAACAATCGGTTATTTTACAAAGGTCTCATGGAACCTGGTTATCTGTTCAACATTACCCAGTACTGCCAGGGTCGTACC
>JAMJFV010000055.1 GCA_023544495.1 ANME-2 cluster archaeon | reverse complement strand
CAAGGTCATAGGGAGTAAAAAAGAGATCAATGACATGAGTAATGTGATCGAGGATAAATGTACCAGAGGCATGACCCTGAAAGTATCACCACTACAGCTCAGGACATTCAAAGGTATCCTGAAAATGATCATTGACCTGGAAAGTATATTCAGCCTGGCTATTGAGATCGCATTGATCACAAAGGTCACGTATCTTACTCCACATATCAAACCGCTTGTTGATATCCCAAGAATGTCTGACCAACTGCAGGAGATGATGGACGGGAGTTTTGAGGCTTTAAGGAATCAAGATGTAGAACTGGCAAAACGCACCGCGTTAAGGGACAATGATATAGACGCACTTTTTGACCAGATACGCAGGGAACTCATTACATACATGATGGAAGATCCTAAAAAGATCACCAATGCATCCCACCTGACCTTTGCAGCACGATACCTGGAGCGGATGGGAGACCACATAAACAATTTGTGCGAGACTGTCGTATATATTGTTACCGGCGTGAAGGTCGATCTGAATTAACACGGTGATAGAATGGAATTATTTGATCCATTAATGCTGGCTGTGTTGATCGCCGGTCTCTATATGGCCTGGAACATAGGTGCCAACGACCTCGCTAATTCAATGGGCACGTCAGTTGGCAGTGGTGCGTTATCGATCAAGCAGGTTATAATCATTGCAGGTACACTTGAACTGGTAGGCGCACTATTCTTCGGTGAAAGAGTGACCAGCCGGATAGCCAAAGGCATAGTACCTATTGACCAGATAATGGCAGTGGATCCCAATATAGTCATTATGGGTTCCCTGGCAGCGATTCTCGCGGCTGGTTTTTGGATCACTTTTGCTACATTTTACCATATGCCGGTTTCGACCACACATTCTATCGTAGGGGCAATGACCGGATTTGGTATTGTGACTACGTATTATCTGGACAGTTTCACCCTGAACCAGATCGAATGGCTGGTACTGGCAAAGATCGTGATCTCATGGATAACCTCTCCCTTGCTTGGTGCTGCTATTGCATTCATTATTTTCACACTGATACGTCATCTGCTGCTGGGGAAAGTGTCAGACCCGTATGAGCTCGAAAAGAAATTTGTATACATGCAAATACTTTCGGCATGTTTCGTGGCCTTCGCCCACGGCTCTAATGATGTTGCCAATGCGGTAGGTCCTATATCGGCAGCCCTGGCAGCATCAGATCTCATCCCGTATGGTACTATTCCGGTATGGGTCCTTGCTATCGGCGGCCTGGGTATAATCCTGGGATTGGCCACATGGGGATGGAAGGTGATAGAGACCATTGGGAAAGGTATTACCGAACTGACCCCTACCAGAGGCTTTTCAGCCGAATTTGCCACAGCGCTGGTGGTGTTCGGTCATTCATACAGTTCTCTGCCCATATCCACCACTCATACACTGGTGGGTGCTGTTGTGGGAGTAGGACTGGCTGGAGGTCTCGCTGCGGTTGATTTAAGTGTTATCAGGAAAATACTCATATCATGGGTGATCACAGTACCTGTGGCTGCCCTGACATCAGGAATACTATTTGCCGTTTTGATGGAGGTATTTTAATGCCTATCGAATATATCAGATCTGTGCTCGGGATCTTCGGGGAATCACCATTTAAACCTGTTCACACCCATGCTGAAAAAAGCGTGGAAGCAGTTCATAAACTGAAACTGGCAGTGGATGCATATACCAGAGGTGATTATCTGGAAGTGCAGACATTGAATACTGAGATTTCAGCCATCGAATATGAAGCAGATATTGTCAAACAGGCCATCCGTAAGCTGATACCAAGTTCGATGATGCTGCCCGTGGATCCTAATGACCTGCTCGCATTCCTGAAACCCCAGGATTCAATAGCTGATAATGCCCACCATACAGCATACTGGCTAACCATGAGGGAAACCGAACTTCCGCTGGAGATCAAGGAAGGGCTGCTGGAATTGATGGAAAGGGTAGTTAAAACGGTCGATTCCTACGAGAATACGGTTGATGATATTGCCAAATTGCTGGAAACATCGTTCAGCAAGAAGGAGATAAAAAAGATCTTGAAAAAAGTACCCATCGTGGAAGAACTGGAGCATGAAGCAGACATTACCAAGAAACAACTCCAGCACACGATTTTTAAGTATGAAGCTGAACTGGGTGGTACCGGTGTGTTCTACATGATCAACCTGGTACGGGATATGGGTAATATTGCAGATAGTGCAGGTACTGCAGGGGACCGTCTCAGGACTATGATTCTGCGAAGATGACGTTGAAAATCAAGAATATGGAGTAACAGTAATATGGACTTTGAACCATCCTACATGACCCTGGTCAACAGCGGGGAGATCGACGACCGTATTGAAAAATTATACGCCGGACTTGAGCAATGTGATATCTGCCCCAGGAAATGCGGCGTGAACAGGTTGCAGGGTGAGTTGGGGTACTGCATGGCTGATGCCAATCTCGTGGTGTCTTCGGCCCAGCCACATTTCTGGGAAGAGGCACCCCTGGTAGGTCTTGGTGGTTCAGGCACCGTTTTCCTGAGCAACTGCAACCTGCGGTGCGTGTATTGCCAGAACTACGATATAAGTCACGGGGGGGAAGGTATGTCCATTACACCCGAGCAGCTTGCAGACAGTATGCTCTATCTCCAGCGTCTGGGGTGCCATAATATCAATCTGGTCACGCCTACTCATTATACTCCCCAGCTTGTCAGGAGCATCGTTATTGCCGCCCGTAAGGGTCTGAGGCTTCCCGTGGTGTATAATTGCGGTGGTTACGAAAGTGTGGAGACACTGAAGTTACTGGATGGCATTATTGACATCTATATGCCTGATATGAAATATGGCGATGCCAAAAGTGCACAACTGTACAGTGACGCCCCGGATTATGTTGAGGTATCGAGGAAGGCCGTACGTGAGATGCATTCCCAGGTGGGGGACCTTGTGATCGAGACGGACATTGCCTGGCACGGATTATTGATACGCCATCTTTTGCTGCCCAATGAACTGGCGGGTAGTCTGAACGTGCTCGAGTTCATTGCCAGTGAGATATCAAAGGATAGTTATGTGAATATTATGTTCCAGTACAGGCCCACGTATGAAGCTTTTAAGTTCAAGGAGATAAGCCGTCCTCCCTTTGTGGAAGAGTATAATGTTGTGCTGGATATGGCCCGGGGGTTAGGATTGCACAGGGGATTCCCTGAACTATGATAGTACATGCAGTAGGAGTGTATCTTCCGTGTTTCCTTTTTTCGGACCAGGAATGAATGAAAGGAAGATAGTCTCAAATAGATAATTGAACATTCATCTCACTATGGAATGGTATATACTGGGGATCCTGGGTGCTTTGCTCACCACGTTTGGATTTGTCCCCCAGATACTTTTAATGAAAAAATCACGGTCTGCAAAGGACGTCAGTATTGTCACGTTATATCAGTTCAGCGGGGGAGTACTTCTGTGGGCTCTCTATGGGATCTATATTCGGGACAACATCATTATTGCAGCCAATTCCATAACGTTGATCACATTGGTTGTGGCGATTGGTTTTTACCATCATTATAATCGTTCTTAATGTCCTGGTTGTTTCTCATTCTCTTTATTTCAAAAAGGCGGGAGAACTGGTCAGGCATTGGTCTACGATAATCTTTATACCTTCGAACACTAAACAACATATGAGTGGAGGAGAATCTGTACAGGATACGTTCAGATGATACCTGCGAGTGGCGGCTGTGTAATTCCTTGTTCACCTCCGGGAGCAGGTTAGAGGGGAACCAAGGCGTCGACATGATCCGTTAAACACTATGGAAGCAAGGAGGTAGAGAGATGGCTGAAGCAGGAAGCAACCTGGCAAAGAACACTGAGGAGCGGGAACTTGTCATCACAGGAATTTTCGACGCACCATGCGAGAAAGTGTGGAAGGCGTGGACAGATCCCGAAAGCGTGAAGCCCTGGTGGGGGCCAAAAGGCTTCACGTCGCCTGTCTGTAAGATCGATCTCCGCGTGGGTGGCAAGTACCTTTTCAGCATGCGATCGCCAGAAGGAGACGATTTCTGGAGCACAGGTGTCTATCGTGAAATAGTCCCACTGGAGCGGATCGTCGCCACGGATAGCTTTGCCGATGAGAACGGCAATGTAGTCCCGGAGCACGAGCATTTAAGAATGGAATCAATGTCCTGAAGGATTATTTATTTACTAATTTATTGATATAATTATTATGGACTCCCTCACGAAAGTATCATTCACAAATCTGGAGAAGGTCCTCTATCCCGGGCTTGAGCTGAAAAAATCCCGGGTCATCGAATATTATATCAGGATCGCCCCCCGGATGCTGGGATCCCTGAAAAACCGTGTTATAGTCATGAATAGGTTCCCTGATGGCATTGACAAAGGTGGGTTCTATGAAAAGGATGCACCAGCAGGCACTCCGCCCTGGATTGAGACTTTCAATACTTACTCACAGACCGCAGAGCGGGAGATAGACTATGTCGTGTGCAATAACCTGGACACACTTATCTGGATGGCGAATCTGGCTGCCCTTGAGATAAACATCACGCTTTCAACGATCGATAATTATGATACACCTGACCTTGTTTTATTTGATATAGATCCAGAACCTCCCTGTTCTTTTGATGATGTCATAGATATCGCTTTTTCACTGAAAGAAAAACTTGATGAACTCAATTTCAGGACATTTGTCAAAACCTCAGCAAAAAAGGGACTGCATGTTGTCCTTCCCATAAGAGAAAAATATAATTTCAGGCAGACAAGGGAATTCGTTCACCAATTCGGGAAGTTCATGGCACAAGAATCTGATCTTGTTGTATCAGAGGCCAAAAATTCCATGGACCCCGGAACTATCTTCATAGACTACCTGCAAAATACAAGGGGGAAGACCATGATAGCCCCCTATAGCCTCCGGGCTGAACCGAAAGCGACAGTATCTACTCCTCTTGAATGGAAGGAACTTAAGAAAGGATTAAGACCTGATGAGTTCAACATATTTACTGTCCTGCAAAGAAAGAATGATCCCTGGGAAGGATTACTTACAAACAAACAGGCACTGGAAGTGGAATGAAATGGAAAAGGATACCGATAGGGCAAAACCGTCGCAAAGGCCCGTCTGGAGCGGTAGTATCACGATCGGGCTGGTCAATGTTCCCGTCAAGCTCTATACCATGATCCGTGACCGGTCATTTTCTTTCAGGCTTTTGCACAACGAGGACGGTCAGCCGTTGAAATACGAACGGGTATGCATTAAAGATGATAAGGTAGTTGATTGGAAAGATACCGTAAAAGGATATGAGATACGGAAGAACGAGTTCATAGTTTTCAAGAAAGAGGAACTTGACGCTATACGACCGGAATCTGATGAGAGGATCAGGCTGGATAAATTTGTCAGTTTGCTCTCCATAGACTCTGTATATTTTGATAAGTCATATATCATGGTCCCTGACCGGAGTGAAGAAGCCTACAGCCTGTTGATGACGGTAATTCAACAATTGGGAAAAGCAGGGATGGGAAAGGTCACCCTGAGAACCAAGGAATATCCAGTTGTTGTGTATGAATATAAAGGAGCTTTAATTCTCACAACCCTGCGCTATGCCAATGAGGTCGTGAATCCGGGGGATATGGAAGAGCTTACTCTGCTGAAAAAACCTGGAAAAAAAGAGATGGAACTGGCTGAGAAGATCATTAAGGACCTGTCGGGGGATTTTGACATAGCAGAGTACAGGGATGGTTACCGGGAAAAGATGGAACAGCTCATAGAAACAAAGATGAAGGGAGGGGTTGTTGTAGCGCAGGTACCTAAAAAAGAGGAGGTTAAGGAACTGATGGTAGCGCTTCAGGAGACCATTAAACAGCTCAGCAAATGAAACACTATAAACCGATGCTTGCCCGGTCGGCAGAAGCTCCATTTTCTTCCGACGAATGGATCTTTGAAGTAAAATGGGATGGCATAAGGGCCATCAGTTACGTGAAGGATGAACTCAGTATCAGGAGCCGTAACCAGAAGGAACTGACACATAATTTTCCGGAACTCTCTGAACTGAACGATCTGACCGGCGATAGTGTTCTGGACGGAGAAATAATTATTATGAAGGATGGAAAACCGGACTTCCAGACCCTCATCCAGAGGATGCAGAATACCAGGCCCGGGGATATCAGCTCTATGTCCGGCAAATTTCCTGCTAATTATATCATATTCGATATTCTGGAAAAGGACGGGAAAGAGTTGCTGGATATTCCTCTGATGCAGAGAAAGAGGATCATGGAAAATGCTGTAAATGAAGGAAAATTCGTGGTCCGGTCCCTATTTGTTGAAGAGACCGGAGTCGATTATTACCGCGCAGTTCTGGAAAAAGGCCTCGAAGGTATAATGGCCAAAAAGAAGCAAAGTCCATACGAACCAGGAAAAAGAAGCGATAACTGGTTGAAAATAAAACAGCTCATGACATGTGATTGTGTCATTTTCGGGTATACGAAAGGTGAAGGTATCAGGGAGAAGACCTTCGGATCACTGGTCCTGGGATTGTATGATGCAGCAGGACCGGTCTTTATCGGGAAAGTTGGCACAGGTTTTTCACAGGAAGATATGGAAGATCTGAAACGTATCCTGGACACCTATACAGTGAATGAGGAAACACTTCCCGGAGTAGATAGGGACAGGGAAATAACATGGTTAAGACCCGGTGTGGTGTGTGAAGTGGTTTATCAGTCCGTAACAGACGACGGTAAGTTGCGCATTCCCGTATTCAATAGGTTAAGGGAAGATAAGGACCCCCTTGATTGTACCATTGAACAGATACGGCCTGTTCGTTCGGACTATGATGCAAAGCGGGATTTTACCAGGACACCCGAGCCTCCAATGTCGAAGGAAAAGAGTTCCGGTAAATCCTTTGTTGTCCAGGAGCATCATGCCCGCAGGCTCCACTACGATCTGAGACTGGAAAAGGAAGGAGTGCTCAAAAGCTGGGCAGTTCCTAAAGGTATTCCCGAAACAAGCGGTGACCGCAGGCTTGCCGTGCAGGTGGAAGACCATCCGCTGGATTATGCTACCTTCGAAGGGAGGATCCCTGAGGGACAGTACGGGGCAGGGACCGTGAAGATATGGGACAGGGGCATATACGAACCCATTGCCTGGGGGGAGAACAAGATCGAATTCATTGTTCAGGGAGAAAAGCTGGAAGGAATGTATGTGCTTGTAAAGTTCAAGAAAGCAGGAGAGAAGAACTGGCTTTTATTCAAAGGAGGTGATTGATATGGAAAAACTCCATATGGGCACTATGGGATGGAGTTATGATTTCTGGAAAGGGAATTTGTATCCTGAAGGTTCAGAACACCTGTTAACCGAATACGCCAAGAATTTTGACACTGTTGAGATCAACACTACATTTTACCGGATCCCTTCCCGGAACACGGTCAGAAAATGGACAGAAGAGACCCCGGATGGATTTATTTTTTCAGCTAAACTTCCCAGGAAAATTACCCATGTCAAGAGGTTGCAGGATTGCCAGGAAGAGTTTGAGGTCTTTCTTGAACATATGTCATTGTTGGGAAATAAACGCGGGCCCATGCTTATTCAATTACCACCCGGTTTTGTGCCCGAGATGTCCGGAACATTGAACGATTTCCTGGCGGACCTTCCGGAAGGGCGGTTTGCGGTTGAAGTCAGGAATAAGAAGTGGCTGGATGAGAAATTCTATGGACTATTGAGAGAACATGCTGTTGCCCTTGTGTTGTTAGATCATCCGTGGATGCCTGAGATGAACATGATAACCGCTGATTTCACCTACATCAGGTGGGCGGGGGACAGGAAAAAGGTAAAAGGGACCCTTGGAACGGTTGAAAAAGACAGACGCAAGGAAATAAAGGACTGGGCTGTGAAGATCAAAGGTTTTCTGGATGATTCCGTAGAGGTCTTTGGCTATTTCAGTAAGTATTATTCAGGTTATCCACCAGGGGACGTGAGGATGTTGTCAGATAGTATGTGAATTACCTGCCAATCACCAGCCAACCCACCTCCCGCCCCCCCAGAGCCTCAACCACACCCTCAGGTCTGCACACAACCGCCCGCTCCCCGGACCTGCTCCACAAACTCCATCGCAGCCTGGATATTGGGATAAAAAGTTAGTGCTGGAACAAAACATCAGATTAGATCAGAAGGGGGCAATTCGCTGTACTTCTTCGATACTATCAAAATGCTTATCCGCACTTACAATTGTCTCAAGCCCATTTTGTATCATTGTTACAGCATGGAATGATGTCCCGTGGTAGAACACCTTTATTCCGGTATTGCTGATACAGGTGGAGCGATATCTCAATATCCTTTTTCGTGACAGACAGTACGGTAAGTCCTAAGTCCATCATGTTCCATGCCAGGTCTCTCCCCTTATCTGGAAGATTGATGTGGTGGTACCTGTATACTATTTCCTGAGATGGAGTTTCTATAATAGACTATAGAATACCATAGTAACCTATAAATATGCTGAAATGAAAAATAGTATCATGGTTACAACGATCCAAATAAAAGAAGATGTCAAATCTATATTAACTCAAATGAAGCTCTTTGAACGGGAAACTTATAACGATGTTTTAGAGAGGCTCATTGAGGATGTTCAAGAACTCAATAAAGAAACAAAAAAAGAAATTGAATCCGCAATAAAAGAGATCAAGAGCGGGAAATACATTACGCATGAAGATCTTGCTAAAGAAATGGGATTCTGATGAAATTTCAAATAATCTGGTCAGAATCAGCAGCAAAAGAACTTAAAAAATTGGATAGAACAGTTGCAAATCGAATTTATAAAAAAGTTTCACTACTCGGAGAAAATCCATATCATTTTGACGTGGTAAAAATAGTCGGAGATCCTTATTTTCGATTACGAGTTGGTGATTATCGCATCATTTTTGATATACAGAATGATATGCTTCAAATTCTTGTTCTCAAAGTGGGTCATCGGAAGAATATCTATATGAAATAATTGAATCGGCATTTATGCAGAAATGTATGGCTAATTTTTATATTACTGGAAGGAATGCCCCTAAATTTAATCTCAGATAGCCGGGGGTATCTTGAGGATGCTCGATGGTTTTGCATTTCTGTCGGTTCGTTGATTTCGGTTTTTCAATATAGGCGCAGGTAATACTCAAGGTCGCAGGATTCAGCGTTGACATCTGGCGTTTGCCAATTTGGGATAACTGAATCGGGCTATGCGAAGTCGGAGATAGCCGATTTGGTGAGCGAAGGGAACCGTATAGCCCGTGTTATATGACCCAATAAGGGCAAAAATCCTGAAAGAATTTTTGAGTGCGAGCGAGCCATAAGCAAGAAGAGTATACAGCACTGGGACAGGATTCCCATTTTTAAGACAGCAGACCTGGATAAGATAATGTCGTTCGTTAAGTAAAGTTATGAGATTGCTTTGTTGGAAGAATGAAAATTAGGAAAAAAAAATCCTATTTCTGAATTAAATTAACTTTTCAACAACAGTAGACAGTGGTATCAAAAAAATAATACGTTTCCTCAAGCTGTCATACTTTAATTATAACATTTGTTTCAATCAACAGTCTTTTAGTATGCCAGATAAGATAATACGATTGATGACGTGCCGTAAAAGACTGATACTGGTAGTTGCAGTGCTTATCCTTTCAAGTATAGTTGTTGTCAACATGCTGCTTGTTAGTGCTCCGGTGGTGATACAGATTGAGGGTGACACTTTCAGGGTCATTGATATTCCTTATTCTTACACTACAAAGGATGCATATGTTCTGCTTGTGATGGGACTGGTCAGTGGAATGGCAGTATCCCAGTTACTATTTTGCCTTAAAGTTCTCCAGTTTGAGCCTGAACAGACCAGGTCCATGGTGAAGACAGCACCTGACACTGACACTAATGATGAACCACAGAACACTGAACAATCAAAAGTAATTCTGCGTGCTCTTGAAGGGGATGAGAAAAAGACTATAGAGATCATGCTGGAGAATGGTGGGGATATTCTCCAGAACGAACTTGTAAACTCCCTTGATTTCTCAAAAGCCAAAGTCTCGCGAATCCTGATGAACCTTGAGCGGCGCGGCATTGTTAGTAAAAGCAAATATGGTCTCACCAATCGCATCTCTCTGGCAGACGATATCAGAGGTGAAAAGAGATGAGAAAGGAATATGTTATTTTTACTGCCGTTGTAATATTGATGGCTTTCATCGGCCTACTTTTATATTTCCCGACTGGGGATGATGTGAAAATTGTAAAATTGGATGCACCACGTTCTCTCGAACTGAAAGAATCAGGCGAGTTGACTGTTATCCTCCGGAACATTGCATTGACTCCGGTTAATGTCAGCATTGATATTGAGAATGCTTTTATTGATGAAAATGGGACCAGTGCCAGATATATCAATCCGGAAAGCCCGTACGGTAAACTCACACTCCTTCCCGGTAATAACACGAAACATTTTTTCCTAGGTTATCTGATAACAGGTACGCATACCGTCAAAGTGAAACTGTACCAAAATGGGCAGCTTATTGATACAAGTTCGATAAATGTCACTGTTTTGGTCCCTCAACGACCTGAACTATCATTACAACTTGCATACAGAAAAGATATTGCTGATGATTATAATATTTACAAAATATATGGCTACATCATCGATGAGAAATTAGGTGGCACTCAGGGCTATGATATTCCTGTACAAATAACAATAACAGATGATAAAACAGGAGATGTCATATCAAACGATACCAATACTTATTCTATCAGAACGGGAGGAATTGCAGCGATCTCAAGCTGGAGGGGGAAACCTATGGCAGTCATCGAACTTGCACATAATAAACCTTCCAATGAAACCTATATGCCAGTTAAAAATGTGGCAAAGGGAACGTCTGGTGATATTTACAGGGTTAATGTCACAGCTACATGGTACGACCCGTGGTACGGGGAAAGGTATGACCAATGGTACGAATTAAACGGCCGGACATATGAGAAGTACGGTTATTGGTATGACAAGTCTGGAAAATGGTTCGAACCACCACAGTTCGACCAGGTGATATTGGTATATGATGAACTTGTCATACCGCCTGAATGAATATAAATTCAGAAAAATAAGGATGGAGTGTAAATTATGGGTAATACAAGGAAAGAGCGTAGAAAATACCTTTTATTTTAATCATCGGTGTTTTCTCATTTTTTATTGGTGAATTCATGTATGGAATTATCTATTATGTTCTCTACACTTCTATCCGGGGATATTATGTGTAAATGCAATGGAATTCCGAGGCATCATGATCGCGCATAGCCCCAATATCCAGCTTGGTCGGTGTTTTCTCTCTTCAAAAGAAGAAATGTTAAGCGCGTTGAAGTTCTGTTTCATCCTCATCCTCCTGAGCCGCCGCCTCCCCTTGAAGAATGATGCGCATGCCTAGCCGCAAAGTCACGAACCCCCGAATAGAATTCTGTGGGCAACAGATGGATGCTCAGGGCATTACTTTTTTTTGTTTGTCTGCGTTCTACGATTCTGTTCAGGCGCAGGTTAAACTAAGTGGTATAGAATGAAAAGATATATATTAATATGAACCTAACATGACATTAAGGTGATATATATGGTTCAGGCCATAATAAACATTGATGACCATACCAACAGGATCTTGAATATTATCAAAGCCAAATATAACTTGAAGGACAAAAGTTCGGCTATTGACCTCATGGCAACACAATATGAAGAGGAAATACTCGAGCCAGAGTTAAAACCTGAATACATTGAAAAGGCCAGAAAAATAATTCAGCAAAAGGCAGACGATGTGGGAAATGTTGAAAAACTGAGAGATAGATTAGGTCTTTGATATCTTTATGTACACATTAAAGATAAAGCCTGATCTTGAGAAGACCCTTAAGAAATTAGCAAAAAAGAATAGGAAACAGGTTGAAATTATTCTCACAAAAATA
>JAMJFV010000054.1:4279-11956 GCA_023544495.1 ANME-2 cluster archaeon | reverse complement strand
AATGAAATGGCTTCCGTTGGGCATTCATCCACGCAGGTTCCACATCCAGTGCATTCATTTGCATCTACTTTTGCTGCCATATGATTTTTCTCCTTTCTCATCCGGGCTATCTGACCCGGTCTGAAATTACCAAATGAAGAGGTAAAATAAATACCTTACGATTGATGACCCGCAGCCGCTCAGAAAGGCTATTTAACTGTATTGCGCATACGTGAAGTGAATGAACCACATATTGAAGGGCACACTCGACGGACAGAGCGTAAAACTTGATGCCAGTACCAGAGAAACCCTCTATGACACCAGTTTCTATGGCCGGCCAATGGACAATTACCTGGAACTCACGCTTATTGAGGCTGCATACCTTACCTATAAGAACCGGGTTATTGTCACCCGTGAAGATAAAGACCTTGACTTTGAAGACCTGATGTGCGAATCAAGCCGCAGGGAGGGCAACTTTGAAGTGAAATATATCGTATACAAAGACCTGCGGGAGAGAGGTTATTTTATAAAACCCGGCGTCACCGATTTCAGGGTATATCCCAGAGGTGGCAAACCAGGCAAGACCCCGTCAAAATATTTCATCCATGTACTCTCCGAGCGCCAGCCTGTGCCGCTAACGGACCTGGTGCACCAGGTGCGAACCGCTGCCAGCGTACGCAAGGAACTGGTAATGGCAGTGGTGGACGAAGAGAGCGATATCACCTATTACGGGGCCAGTCTGCGCACCATGAAAGGAGATATGAGGCCAGCCAGCACCGATACCGCCATCAGGGCCACCCTGCTGGAAGACAGGGTAATGGTGTGGGACAGTCATTCCTCAGATCTGCTGCACAAGCATCATCTCTTTGGCAAACCCCTGGACGAAACAAGACTCCAGCTTTCACTGGTAGAAGCAGCATACCTCCAGGAAAAGAACATTATCGAAATTACGGATAGCCTGGGAGAGCAACCCCTGACCCCTGTTGAATTTTCAGATACCTCTACAACCGTGGAAACCGGTTTCCCGATAAAACTGGCAGTATACAGAACCCTGCGGGATGCAGGAATGGTGGTCAAGACCGGGTACAAATTCGGCAACCACTTCAGGGTTTACAAAAAGGTGGATGCGAGCGTGGGAATGAAACATTCGGAATTCCTGGTCCATGCCCTGGATAGCGACCACGTGTTTAGCCTGCCTCAATTATCAAGGGCAGTGAGGCTGGCAAACAGCGTGAGAAAACAGATGGTCTTTGCCTGGCAATCTGGCAACAACATAGTATTCCTGGAACTTGGCAGGATGAAAATGTAGGAATTCCTGTACTCATCATACCCTTCCGGTTCCCCACCCCTCTTTTCCCCCTGCTTTCCATCACTGGCCCTGGCCAAATTTCTTCCTGAACATCTCGACCAGCCCGAAACAGCCAGTGAGCATCATATCTCCATGGGGAACCGCATATTCCACATCCAGGCTCGAACCTGCCATGATATTCCGGTTCGGCCCGGTAACTATCACAGACCTGATATTGCCAAAACCCACGGCTTCCTGGATATGGCAGCCGTGCCCCCCGTCATTGAATACCTCTTCAAGGTCCAGTTCACCATCACATAGCCGCCTGATAAGGTCATCAAGTTTTGGTGCATCCACTGACCTGGTATGATGTTCGAACAGTGCCAGCATCCTGTTCCCGTCCACCACAGCAGCCAGGGTATGACCGTTGCCGATATTCACCACAACCACCGGGCTGTCCTGATATCCATTCAGAGCTCCGCACATAGCAGCAGGTCCTGTGTCCATGAGCAATACACTGTTCCCTCGCTGTTTCAGGGTATCCATCACGGCCCGCATCCTGGAAAGGTGTGCTGGCACCCGGTTCAAGTATGCGAACCGCTCCAGTTCACCACCTTTCTCCAGCAGTTCCCTGAAATGCCTGAACCGAAACACCCGGTTGCTCATATCAGGAGCCTCGCCATGGTCCTGTACTGCAACTGCAAAGTCCCGGGGCAGCTGGCTCTCGAACAGTTCCAGGGCTGTGCCGATGGCACCGGTATCCACATCGCGCATACCAATACGCACTGCACCTTCCGGAACTGTGTCCCTCGCACCCACCAGTATCACACCCATATGGGCCACTTTTCCGAGGTTATCGTGCAGGGTCAGCGCTGCACGCTCTTCGGCGTAGACCTTCAACCCTGCCCCGATATGTTCCCGCACAGCTCTGCCTGAAGGCCCGCCGCCCATAGTAGTGCCTGTAAGGAAGACATCGCGCCCGGCACCGGTAGCACGGCCTATACGCCTGGCAATTATCTGTGTCTGTGAAGGCAGCACCATCTTGATATTATTCTCCATATGCTGTGCATCATCGTAGAGCAGTATGTCCTGCGTACCCATTCCCACATCAATAGCCATTATCTGCATAGAATAGATCAATTCATATAATCCATAGCACATAAACCTCTTCATGTTCCGGAACGATACACCTGCGCAGCACAGGAAAAATGCTCCGACAATGGTGAAATTTGCAATCATCACCGTGAGCACATCAAGGTACGAGACCTATGGCAGTGTATCCGCACCCCCACAGGCTGATGACATATCAGGGACGGTCATGATGGACCTTATTTCAGGATCGGGCTTTGAGGTTATGGCATATTCCCTGCTGCCTGACAATGAAACCTTGATCGCCGGGCTGGTCCGGAACCTTGTACGCTCAGGCATAAACATCATAGTCATCAGTGGCGGTACCGGTCTTGCACCTGAAGACGTAACCCTGGAAGCAGTGGAACCGCTTTTTGACAAGACAATTCCCGGTTTTGGTGAACTGTTCAGGATGAAAAGCCTGGAGGATGTAGGCACTGCTACCATACTTTCCAGGGCATCCGCAGGGATCGTGGACAGATGTGCAGTATTCTGCCTCCCCGGCTCACCGGCAGCAGTAGAACTTGCTATGAACGAATTGATTCTTCCCGAAGCAGTGCATATTGTAAAACATATTTAGCAGGGAACAATGTGGTTTGCCGGTAATCCCTGCACTTAATCGAAAACTTTATCTAATAACGTAATATACATTTATGTGGAGTGTAATTGATTTTAGGATAGAGACGTGTAACTATATCCTGAAAATGGGAGTGATATGTATGCAAGGATATCCAAACAATGAAAATGATATCGTAGGAAAACGATATACCATCAGGGACATGGTGGCACACCAGACCCACATGATAACGTGTGTGTTGTTGATAATTACCGGGCTGTACCTGGCCCTGCAGTTCAATGTCTGCACCCTGGAAGCATGGACCTTGATGTCCTATCAAAGCCTTCGTCTGGTCCATGTCATTGGCGGCATTCTATTTTTGCTGGTTAACTGGACACTGATACCGTTCAACCTGGTTACCAGCGGTCACATAAAGCAATACATTTTCGGTCCGAAAGATGCAGTCAGGCTCAAGCAGGCCATTGTGAGCATAATTAAACATAGCGAATATCCAAAATATACCATATACAATAAAACAACCGGACATTATGAAAATAAACTCCATCCTGCTTATAAACTCATGGTGATAATTGAAGGGATCGCTATTGTATTTATTGGAATAACAGGCATCATAATGATAGACCTGAAATTCGGAGTTGTGGATTATAACATTACCGCATGGAATAATTTCATAGCCTGGTTCGTTGGAGATATTACCGGTAGTGTGGCGGCGTTGATCGGCATGAACGGTATCGAGTTGATCAGGACAATACATCTGTGGGTTACGTACTGGTTCATAATCGAACTCATAATCCACCTTGGATTTCTGGGAGTCGATCCAAGGATGACCAAATATCTAAAAGCCCTGTTCATAACCGGAAATGAGACTCTGGACGAGTACACACAAATAGTTGAAGGGACTCACGAAAAGCAAGAGAAAAAGCCGCTGGTTGTGTTCAAATGAACTGTTGAAAAACAAGTTTAAATGTACCATTATACTGTGATTAAATAGAAAACTAATAATATCAAAAGGTAAGGTAAAAGAGAATTAAAAAATTGAAAACGTACCGAACATATTTGTAAAGAGGAGGATTTCAATTGAAGCGAAGTAATGTTCTGATATTATTGATTGTAGCATTTTCACTTATCACCGTGGTACAGGCACAGGAACCACAGTATGAAACGGTAAGTAAAATGGCTGAAGATGTTGACTGCAGGGCATCCTGCCACGATCCGGACCCACATGTAATACATGCGCAAACGCCAGCTACATGCCAGCAATGTCACGGTGCAACATTGACCGACCGTAAGCCTGCGTGTACCAAATGCCACACTGGAACCATACATAATGTCCACATAAAAAAAGTACAGACTGAAGATTGTTCATACTGTCATTCAGGGCTTGAGAATTTACATCTGGAAATGATATCAGATACTTTATGTTCCCATTGCCATAAGGATCTGCTCGTGGTTCATGGCGGTCCTGTAGAATCCTGCAAGAAGTGTCATGGTACAGTGCCAGATATTGTTGCACCTGTTAAAGGAGAGGATATGACCGTCATATGTCAAAACTGCCATGTCTCGACAGATGTTGCAGCCCTGCATGGTGAATCTTCGAATCTGAGTTCATGTTATCGCTGCCACAGACCGGGTTCCAGCGAAGTAGAATCTTCCAGTGAGATACCACATTTCCTGCATATACCTGAAGTAGACTGCAACAAATGTCACCTGAACCAGGAGACCGGTAAAATATACATACCGGTATGTACCCAATGTCACAAAGTGGATAAACTGCACGACTATAAATCCATTGGTCTCAAAACAGCCGATTCAGAATTAAGATTGAGGTGTGTAGTCTGTCACCCGATGTCAAAGTCTGATGACGAACCCGATACACCGGCAGGTACATCCACACCTACCCCTTCCAAACCAACAGCAACAACTGATAGCGGAAGTTCCGGAATTCCGGGTTTTGGGATCGTGACGGCATTGACGGCACTCAGCGTGTTATATATAATAACGAGAAACAGGGATTAACAATTCCAAAACAGGAAGATAGTTCCGCTATCTTCCATTCTTTTTTATTTGCCGGATATAATTTTCAGGTTTTTACTTTATTAGTTTTTAGTTCGGTAGAACTTACTTTTTATATCAGTTCCTGTACTCTTCTTCTGGCTCCATTACACGTCTGCCGGAATTGTACAAGAAGTGGTGTCCGGGTCCCGTGGACAGTGGTCTCTCCTGAGATTATTGCCTTGAAAATAGCATCAACTGACGGTTTTGAGCTTATTTCAGTATATGCCCTGCCCACCATTTCAACAAAATGTGCATCGCTGTTGCCCAGCATAGGCAGCTCAAGTTCTTCTGCCATTCGTACTGCCAGGGTATTGAACCTGCCCAGTATGAACCGGGAGTTCAGGGTCTCAATAGCATCCACATCCAGGTCAGAAACATCACCCAGACTTTTCGGGTACCCCTTGAAAGGATGAGGGGCTACGACCAGGCAATCCTGTGCATGGGCTGTCCTGATTATATCCTGCGGGTCCATATTTATCTGCAACGTTCCACAGTTGCCCAGAACCAGCAAATGACCCCGGGTGGTAGTTACCTCCACTCCGGGAACCACTACCAGGTCCATGCCATGTTCCTCAACGAGACGCTGTGCTTCCATGGAACCATCGACAGTATCATGGTCGCATATCGCAATACCGCCCAGGCCGATATAGCTTGCCTGCCTTAAGATAGATTCGACAGGTGAGGCGCAGTCCCTGGAATGACAGGAATGGACATGTAGATCAATCCGCATTGGAGCTTGTTATGCTGGAAGTGTTAAAAAAGATTTCTAACATTACCTTTTTGGTAATTCAACCCCTCATGTTCCGTAACCCATCATAAGTCATAAATAATAATTAAACAATTACGAATCAAGTCTCATCAATATTCAATATAATACATTTCATGCTATTTGGAGGAAGCTTTACTTGAAGGAAATACGTATACATGGCCGCGGGGGGCAGGGTTCTGTCACTGCAGCCGAACTACTCGCAGTGGCTGCATTTGAAGATGGGAAATACAGCCAGGCGTTCCCTGCATTCGGGGTTGAGCGCAGAGGTGCCCCCGTAACGGCCTTTACCAGGATCAGTGACAAGCCGATAAGGCTTCGTAGCCAGATATACGAACCTGACTATATAATAGTACAGGACCCTACATTGATCGAGGTGGTAGATGTAGCTGCAGGAGCAAAGCCAGACGGTAAGATACTGATCAACACAGAATTTTCACCGGATACATTCAACCTTGAAACACAGGCACAGGTCCTGACAATAGATGCGACCAGGATAGCTCTTGATATTATTGGACGCCCCATCGTAAACACTATCCTGCTGGGTGCTTTTGCAGGTGCTACTGGTGAGATCAGAGTTGAAAGTATCCAGAACGCTGTGTTGCAGAGGTTCCCTGGTAAAGTGGGCGAAAAGAATTCCCTGGCCGTACTTGAAGCCTATAAACTCATGGAGGCTAAATAATGAAGATCACTATTGGCGGAGTAGTAGAACCTGGTACCACCAGGGCCAACAAGACCGGTGGTTGGAGGAATTTCAGGCCACTGTACCATAAGGACAAATGTATAAAATGCGGGCTGTGTTCTCTGTTATGTCCGGACAGCAGTGTCATTGAGCAGGAAGACAGGTACGTTGTCTTTGATTTTGATTTCTGTAAAGGTTGCGGCATCTGTGCCAACGAATGCCCGAAGGATGCCATAGAAATGGTACTGGAGGAGAAATAATATGCCTGGAAAAATGACCGTCGTAGAAGGTTCCTATGCTGTGGCACACGCCGTCAAGGTCTGCAAACCCAATGTAATTTCGGCATATCCCATAACACCCCAGACACATATCGTGGAAGACCTGTCCCAGTTCATGGCCGATGGTGAGATACCTAACTGTGAATATATCAACGTAGAGAGTGAATTCTCTGCCATTTCAACCCTGGTGGGTGCCAGTGTTGCAGGCGCCAGGACCTATTCATCCACCACATCCCAGGGCCTTGAACTTATGCACGAAGTGCTATTCAACACTTCAGGTATGCGGCTGCCTATTGTCATGACCGTGGCAAACCGGGCCGTGAGCGCGCCCATCAATATCTGGAATGACCACCAGGACAGTATATCCCAGCGCGATACCGGATGGATGCAGTTGTTTGCCGAAGATACCCAGGAAGCGGCCGACATGACAGCACAGGCCTACAAAGTGGCAGAGGATAAAAATGTCATGCTTCCGGCCATGGTATGCATGGATGGTTTCATCCTGTCCCATGTGTACGAACCTGTGATATTACTGGAACAGGATTTGACCGATGAATACCTGCCCGGGTTTGAGCCGGAACATATCCTTGACCCTGCAAATCCTAAGACCTTTGGTGCGTTCGCTGACCCATCCACGTATACTGAATTCAGGTATCTGCAGCAAAAAGGAATGGATACGGCCCTGGAGAAGATCGGAAAAGCTGCTGACGATTTCAACAGGATATTCGGTCGTTACTATGGCGGGCTAATTGATACCTATGAATCTGAAGATGCCGAAATCCTGATAATGGCCATGGGTTCCGTTGTCGGTACCATCAAAGACGTGATAGATCGTGCCCGTAGCGAAGGTGTCAAGGTCGGACTTGTCAAGGTCAGGTCATTCAGGCCCTTCCCTGTGGACGTCATCCGCAAGGTCGTGGGAGA
>JAMJFV010000054.1:0-4180 GCA_023544495.1 ANME-2 cluster archaeon | reverse complement strand
AAGGTCAGGTCATTCAGGCCCTTCCCTGTGGACGTCATCCGCAAGGTCGTGGGAGACGCCGCTGTTATCGTGACACTGGACAAGAACATCTCGCTGGGGCTCAACGAAGGTGCATTATGCACTGAAGTGAAATCGTGCCTGTACAATACAGATATTAGAACGCCTGTCATCGGTTTCATGCTGGGGCACGGCGGCCGTGACATTCCAAGGAGGAACATCAGGATGATAATTGACAAGGCCAAACAGGTGATACGCTCGAGCGTTACGGTTGAGAGTGAATTCGCGGATCTGCGAGGTGAACTCGTATGAGCAGACTTGCACCTGGACACAGGGGTTGCGCGGGCTGCTGTGATGCCATGGCAGCAAATTTCGTATTGGAAGCAATAGGTGACGATGTCATAGTGATTAATCCCACTGGCTGTCTTGAAGTGATGACCACACCATACCCTGAATCAGCCTGGGAAGTGCCATGGATTCATTCATTGTTCGAGAACGCTGCAGCAGTTGCATCCGGCGTTGAGACTGCTCTGCGGGCCCTGGGACGTAAAGGTAATACCAAAGTCGTGGCCATGGGCGGTGACGGGGCTACCGTGGATATCGGTTTGCAGGCACTATCAGGTGCTTTCGAGCGAGGGGACGATATCACGTATGTGTGTATCGATAACGAGGCATACATGAACACGGGTGTGCAGCGCAGTGGAGCCACTCCATTTAATGCGTCAACCACCACCAGCCCTCCTGGCAGACAGAGTTTCGGCAACCCCCGGCCCAAGAAGAACATGCCTGCCATTATGGCAGCCCACGGTTCACCCTATGTGGCAACCACGTCCATTTCCTATCCAAAGGACATGATACGCAAGGTAAAAAAGGCCGTAGATATAGAAGGTCCTACGTACATCCATGCCCATGCGCCCTGCACTACCGGCTGGAGGTTCGATACCTCCAAGACCGTGGAGATCGGCAAACTTGCCGTCGAGACCGCACTGTGGCCAATGTACGAGCAGGAAGATGGCGAGATAACCAGTGTCAGGAAAGTGAAAAATCCCAAGCCTGTGGAAGAATACTTAAAAGCCCAGGGCAGGTTCAAACACCTGTTCACCATGGAAGGCGGGGATGAAGCTATAGCAAGGATACAGGCCATTGCTGAATGGAACATTAACCATTACGGTTTGAAATAAAGGAATTTCCCCCTGATTATCCAAAATAAAAAACAATGAAGGCAAAAGTCGGGTTATGAACGGGATATGAGGGGATAAACTCTACTCGACCTTTGCCTAATTGGTATTATTCTCTATAATAGTTTATTAACTTTTCTTTTTGAACTTATTTATATTTAAATAAGGGGTCGTGGTTGTTTGTCTTCTGGCAGTACCGGTAGGTTCATAGTATTGATGAGCACCGGGTCAGTGACCTCTTTTGCCCGCTCCAGCAGCATCTCTTTGCCTCGCTGGGTAATGGCGAAAATGGGTATGGCAGTTCCGAACTGTGCCAGAGCATGCCCCTGTATGAGTTCCCGAACATAACGGGATGTACATCCAGTGGTAATATCCACCAGGTCGATCAACTCTTTCGCTTCCTCATGACCTATACCGGTAACATGAACGCCAAACGTAACGATCTCCACACCATGTTCTTTCTCAAGCAGGCGCATTTTCCTGACATCTGATGCACATACCACCGAGACGCCTATACGCTTATACCCCATGTCAATGGCCTTCTCCACGCCTCCAACCTGGTCCAGGGCCGCAGTCTCAGGGTCAAGCACGGTCCCGCCTGCCTTTTCTATACGGTGAATGAGTTCTGGGATGGGCGTGGTCTCGACCAGTCCTGATATCCTGCTGCCTATACCCTGGGCAAGGGTCGGACTGCTGGTGATCACGGTACCTGCACCTTCGCAGGCAGTTACACAGGCATCCAGCAATCCCCTGTGCAGGGCGGTCATGAATGTCTCGCTTGCCCCGAATCCCACGAATATCTCCATCTCGATCTCCCGCCGGGCAGTGAACATACCAAAATCCTCTATACGGAACTCGATGTTGCCTTTCACGGATTCGGGAGTGAAGTGGGTGATGTTCCGGACCTTGGCAAAGATGGGACAATAATCGGTCCTGGGCTGGCCTACTTCGACGACTTTGCCGTCTTCCACTACGATCCTGGTCTTACCCAGGGCTTCCATTACATGTCTGTCTTTTCCGGGGGACATAATTCAACTTCCTGAATACTATAATATTATTAATGTTCTACTCCATGAATGAGGAGTCTTCCACATTCAATGCTTTCAAACTGGTATGTGGTCTGTGATATATTAAATTTCTCTGCTACTACCTTGTTGATGGCATCTATCAAACTGACCGTTTCACATATATACATCTCACCCACCAGGACATGAGCACTTAAAGCATGTACATTGGAGCATACGCTCCACAGGTGGATATCGTGAATGTCCACTATGCCTTCAATTGAATTCACTGACTCGACAAGTTCATTGATGTCAATGTGCTTCGGTGCGGATTCCATCAGGATGTGGAGCGAATCGGTTATGAGCCTGGCAGACCCGAACAGTATGACAGCCACGATCACAAAACTCAGCACCGGGTCGGCAATTGAACTGCCGGTAAACAGGATGATAAGGGCACCTGCAATGACAGCGATGCTGCTCAAAGTGTCGCCCAGGGCATGCATGTATGCTCCCCTGACATTCAGGTCATGGTGTCCGTGGAGCCGTGTGGTCACCCACAGGTTGACCATCAGACCCATGGAAGCTACAACCAGCATCTCGGTCCCCCGGACCTCAGGTGGTTCAAGCAGCCGGAAATATGCCTCCCTGGCAATAAATCCTGAGATGATAATCAATGTCAGGCCGTTGATGAGCGCCGAGAATATTTCGAGCCGGTGGTAACCGAAGGTCACCCGGTGGTTGGAGGGCCTCTTTGCGATCTGGATGGCAGCATAGGTCAGGACCAGTGCGAACACGTCCATGAACATGTGGGCTGCGTCACTGAGCAGGGCAAGGCTGTTTGCATATAATCCACCTGCAACCTCCAGGATGAAGATCGAGAAGGTGGCATAGATGGCATACCTCAGATTTCCCTCTGTCCTATCGGAGTCATGGTCATGGTTGACATGCCCGTTCATAATCAATTGTATATTAATACTATGTAATACGCATTTCCTAAGTTTTATATCGATAAAGCGCGGTCTTTATAGTGATGATACTGGTAAATACACCATCCCGTCTGCATTTTACGCTTATCGACCTGAATGGGGAATTGGGAAGAGTGGACGGCGGTGTGGGATTGACGCTGGACGACCCGTCCATGCGGTTGACGGCCACAGAAACAAACGATGGTGTGTTCGTAACCGGCAGGGGTGACCTTATGCGGATTGAGACCGCGATCAAGCTTCTTATCCCTGAAGGTGAGGGTATCCATATACAGGTGGAACAACCGTATCCCGCCCACGTTGGATTGGGCAGCGGGACGCAGAGTGCGCTTGCCGCTGGCTGGTGTGTCAACCTCATGTTCGGACTGGGCCTGAGTGTGCGTGAGGTGGCCGCTAAGGTCGGCAGGGGCGGGACATCCGGTATCGGTGTAGAAGCTTTCGAGCATGGCGGGTTCATTGTGGATGGAGGGCACAGGTTTGCTGATAAGGGTGCATTCTCTCCCTCGGCTGCCAGTAAGGTCCCGCCCGGTCCGGTACTGTTCCGGTATGATTTCCCTGACTGGCCCCTGGTCGTGGCCGTACCTGACCTGGAAGGGGCTTCGTCCCAGCGCGAGATTGATATTTTTAACCAATATTGCCCTATCCCCCTTAATGAAGTACAGGCGGTATCCCATATCATATTGATGAACATGCTGCCTTCCATTATCGAAGCTGATATTCAGGGTTTCGGGGATGCCATCAACCGCATCCAGAAAGTAGGATTCAAGGAGCGTGAGGTGGGTTTGCAGATTGATGAGGTCAGGCGCTGCATGGATATTATGAAAGAACAGGGTGCTTATGGAGCAGGTATGAGTTCGTTCGGGCCGGCGGTTTATGCTGTGGCTGAAAAGCCCGGGGAAGTGAAGAAAGCTGTGGCCGAATTTTTGGATTCAACTATCGGGGGGCAGGTTTTCGTTACAGAGGCAAGGAATAGAGGGGCGGAAATAGTTGTTAAATAGCACTGCTGGAACACGGATCT
>JAMJFV010000053.1 GCA_023544495.1 ANME-2 cluster archaeon | reverse complement strand
ATTGATTCATTACTGACTTAAAAGCATATTGGTTTTGTTCGGGAAAAGGATATGACGGAGCGAGGTTATGGATAAATCAATATATCTCGAATTACACGGTCATATTCCTTGGTAAAGGTAGTAAATATGAGATTAGATGCATTTTTGGTTGAACAGGGACTTGTAGCCAGCAGGGGAAGGGCTAAACGTGCCATCATTGGCGGTAAGGTCAGCGTGGACGGCAAGCTGGTTTTCAAACCATCCACCCGGATCGGATACCATAATAATGTCATAATAATGGAAAATACAGACGTACCCGCAGGTTACCTGAAACTCAAATCCATCCAGCAACAAACCCGGTTCATACATTCCGGCGATACAGTGCTGGACCTGGGTTCCAGTGCAGGCGGATTCATCCTTTTTGCATCCGGGATAGCAGGTAATATTATCGGTATCGAGTTCAGTGATGAGTTCATGCCTTCTCTTGAAAAGGTAACAGAATTACACGATAATGTCCGGGTAATGAAAGGGGACATTTTCAACATTCCGCTTACCTCATTGTCCGTCCAGCCCGTGGATATCATATTGAACGATATTACTGTTGAGCCAGAGGATTCCCTTAAGGTGCTTGAAAGAGTACTGCCGTTGTTAAAACCTGGTGGACGTGTATTACAGGTATTCAAGCTTGGTGACATGAGCGACCTGGAAGAACATATTGAAAGGATGCAGGGAACTGGTCTCTCGATACAGCACATAATCGAGCCTGACAAGAGAGAAGTTTATGTGATAGCAGTGCGAAATGAAGAGAACGAGGCGAAGGAATAGATGTCAGGGATATGCAGTGTATGTGGAAAAAAAGAGATGCTGCCTTATAAATGCAAATTTTGCGGCTGGATATATTGTTCAGAACACAGGCTACCTGAGAACCATGAATGCACCGGGCTGGAAATACTCAAACAACGAACAAGGGACAGTGGCAGGATCATGTACAATCCTGAACCCGAACCGGTAAAGAAGCGAAGCATGGGCATTCCGGGCCTGGGTCGGCAGATAAAGTCGCCGTATGCCATTCCCGTAACAAGGAACTACTCGATGTATATTATGATGGCATGCGTGGTAGTATTCTTTCTTCAGCAGTTTATTCCTTCATTTACCGGCCTGTTCCTGTTAGTACCCCGGCTGGTTGCCCTTCGTCCCTGGACAGTATTTACGTATATGTTCCTGCATGGAAGTGTGGGTCACCTGTTCTTCAACATGCTGGTACTGTTCTTTTTTGGCCCCATCCTTGAGCGAAAGATAGGAAGTTACCAGTTCCTGGTAGTATATTTTGGCGCGGGACTCTTATCAGCACTGGGGCATATGGTATTTTCGGGTTCGCCCGTGTTGGGTGCCAGCGGGGCTATCTATGGCATATTTGCCTGTCTTGCACTGCTGGAGCCTGAAATTCGTGTATATGTATATTTCATCCCGATGAAAATAGCCCAGGCACTGGTACTGTTTGCCGCCATTGATATACTGATGATTGGGTCCAATGACATGATAGCACATGCGGCACATCTGTCAGGACTGGTATTCGGATTGTATATGGGTTTGAAATTAAAAAAAAGTGTATCACGGTCACCATGGTGAATAGTAGTCGTAAAGTATAATTATCTACAAATGGATTAACAAATAATCAGGAGCAATCGAACAATGGCAAAGAAAAAAGCAAAGACCGGGAAGAAGCCAGAAATCAGTTTACAGAGTACCGTTCATTCTCCGTTCTATTCACAGGAGAGATGGAAAAATTGGCTTGAACAGGTCAAAGAATGCGGTTTCGAACTTAAGGAAGACGAAGATCCTGGAGATTCCGGCAAGATATTTGTTACGATGGAAGATGACATTATCCTGGCATGCCTCAAGATCATTTCCAAATTCGACAATAATACCCTCACTGCTGACGGGGCATTCGATGCACTCAATGAGATCAAGACCATTGTACTGAAACCACTGGATCCTATCAGTGATTCGATTGACCTGATGCTTGATTCACTACAAACATCGTTGATCGCTGTTTTTGTTTCCTGTGAATGTTATTTTGATGGTGCGTTTGACAGGTCGGCCGAACTAACTCCCCTCATCAAAAGTGCACTGGAGGCCGAAGAAGCTGATGATCCGGGAAGCGCAATAAGTTATATTGCAGCCATCGGGGCGAGCGTGCTCGCGGGGGCAGAATTGCCTGAAGATGTAGTGTCAGAAATGCCATACGGCCTGGTGGCTGAGTGGATAGACGGTATAGATTCCATAGCTGCTGCCATGGTAGGAGATGACAGTTATAAGTACGATGAACCTGATGATGAATAATATCATCGGGTCTCGTTTTTATAGCAGGATTGAGGATTGTGTTGCTTCATCAGTTCCTGGGTCTGGATACCAATGAGAACCTGTTCATGCCTGAAGAGGGGTACAGCAGCCTTAGTGATCTGTATCAGACCGTAAGGTTCATGGAACATATAGCACAATCCGGTGGGGTGGACGGTGAGGTCAGGATCGTGCAGGATGAAGCCGGGAATACTATCTGTATGGCGGTCAATAATCCGGGCACTGGGGAATATCCATCCTTCTGGGCAGTGTTCACGAATGTGGTTGCCCGTTCCGGAATTAAATCTGAGGCTGCAGGGTTGTTCGATACACTCGCATCATGTCTGTTACAGTCTGCAGGTGATGTTACTTCAAACAATGCATCAGCCCAGGAACTGGAATTGGCCTTACGGGAGTATTATTCTATTGCCCTGCTGGAGAGGCAGTTATGTGATGGCTGTGTCAGGCCTGCTGAAACCTATGAAATGGTATATCTGGATATCAGGGTGCAGCGATTGGACGAGCTGTTCAGGAAACTTGGTGATACGTTCGATGCCTCAGGTAGGGTACTGGAAATATGCTGCGGTAACGGTATGGCAACCCTGTCACTGGAAAAGCGAGGTATTTTTCCTCTGACCACTGATTATGATCGCTGCCAGGTTTGTCAGGGACTGGAACATGGTGTGTTGAAACCAGAGCGCACTATCGTGATGGATGCAACACGGTTGACATATTTTTTTTCGTATGGCTCGTTTGATGTTGTTATTGGTTTTATGCTTGGGACCATTTATCATTTCAATAAGGATGTCTGGGCAGCAATGATGGCTGAGTCCCTGAAGGTAGTTAAGCCGGGCGGGACGTTGCTGTTTACCGTGAACAGACGTGAGGAGATGGATATCCTGAAAGATGTACTGGACGGACTGGGCGCGGTAGGTGAGGTCATTGATAATACCGATAAGAACGGGATATATGACCAGTGGGTGTACCTTGGACGGAAGAATCTGTAGCAGGAAGATGTCACTGGAGTTCGATATCTGCAAGGATCTTGACCGAAAATCCCCATAACATCTATGCCAGTGCTTGAACTTAGCATTCAAACAAAATCCTTATCTTACCTCAGTATTATCAGTTACCAAAATACTGGTGACTAAATTATGCAGATTCTACTCATTCATTCAGACCATATCGAATACCAGGTAAAGAAAAAGACCCCGGTGGCAGAGGAAATCGAAGAGGATATGCGTCAGGGCAGCATGAACGAAGCACTTACTGTTTTTATTGCAGTGGAGAAGTCGGACGAATCCGACCCTGAAAAAGCTGCTGCAACAACTGTTGACGAGATCAAGAAAGTAGCTGAACAGGTCAATGCAGAGAATATCATGCTCTACCCCTATGCCCACCTGAGCAGTTCCCTTTCATCACCCAAGGTAGCAGTGAAAGTCCTGAAAGACCTTGAAACTGCGCTGAAAAATGATTTCAATGTCAAACGAGCCCCTTTTGGGTTCTACAAAGCATTCGAGATAAAATGCAAAGGGCATCCCCTGTCTGAACTATCAAGGACCATCCGCATAGAGGGAGTGGCAACTCCGGGTATCACTCCATTAGCAGTACCTCACCCCCCGGCAACTGAAAAAGAAGACGTGATAAGCGAGGCCATCAAGGCTGAGGAAAAGGCAACGTCGTACTGGCATATCCTGACACCGGATGGGGAACTTCACTCATTTGATGATTTTGATTTTTCTAAACATGATAACCTGCGCAAGTTCAGGGATTACGAAGTGTCCAAAAGCCGGGCCGTAGACCGCACCCCGCCCCATGTAGAACTGATGAGGCGGCTGGAGCTAGCTGATTACGAACCGGGCAGCGACAGCGGTAATATGCGGTTCTATCCAAAGGGCCGGCTTATCAAAAGCCTGCTGGAGACCTATGTACTGGACCGCGCAACAGCTATGGGTGCCATGGAAGTTGAGACCCCGATAATGTATGACATGAACCATCCCACACTGAAGAAATACCTGGACCGTTTTCCGGCCAGGCAGTATTCCATTGACGCTGACAAGAAAAGCCTTTTTTTACGATTTGCTGCATGTTTCGGCCAGTTCCTCATGAACCATGACATGACCATTTCCTACCGTAATCTGCCCCTGAAGATGATAGAGCTTACGCGGTATAGTTTCCGCAAGGAGCAGAGCGGGGAACTGGTAGGGTTGAAGCGACTGCGTGCCTTTACTATGCCTGATATGCATACGCTGACGGGCGATATGGAACAGGCTATCATAGAGTTCAGGCAGCAGTACGATATGTGTATCAGCGTTCTGAATGCTATGGGTCTGGGACTGGAAGATTACGAGGTTGCCATACGGTTTACCCGTGATTTCTATAAGGAGAATAAGGAGTTCATTACCGAACTGGCACGGGTCGTTGATAAGCCGGTCATTGTGGAGATGTGGGACGAGAGGTTTTTCTATTTCGTGCTAAAGTTCGAGTTCAATTACATTGATGCCCTGGACAAGGCGAGTGCTCTGTCCACAGTTCAGATAGATGTGGAGAACGCAGAGCGGTACGGTATCAAATATATTGACCAGGAGGGCGGGTCCCAGCAACCTACTATCCTGCACTGCTCGCCCAGCGGCGCTATTGAGCGTATCATATATGCCCTGCTTGAAAAGAACCATATGCTGACAGAGGCTGGCGGTGTACCCATGCTGCCCGTATGGTTGTCTCCCACCCAGGTCAGGATCATCCCGGTAGCTGAGCGGCACAGGGAGGCGGCTGAGGAGGTTGCACTGATGCTGGGCTGTCGGGCTGATATTGATGACCGGGACGAGACCGTCGGCAAGAAGATACGGGATGCCGGACGGGAATGGGTGCCGTACGTGGCCGTGCTGGGCGATGAGGAATTCCGGAACGGGGAGCTGACCGTTAATATACGGTCCGAGAGCCAGCCCAATAAGCCAAAGCAGGTGAAAATGAAGGCATGGGACCTGAGCGCAAAGGTACATGCTAAAATTGCCGGGATGCCGTACAAGGGTCTTGCTTTGCCGTTATATCTTTCCATGAGGCCCAGGTTCCTGTAAGTGGAAAGGCTTTTAATCAATTAATGTATAGTGAAGGCAATATTCAGGTATCAGTTCATTGCGGGACAGTAGGGTAGCCTGGCCCATCCTCGAGCGTTTGGGACGCTTGGACCGCGGTTCGAATCCGCGCTGTCCCACGTGATATTTTTTTCTGACTGTTATTATTCACTTTTGTGAGATTGTCGGAAAAGTCGCAAGCTTCCATTAAATTTATAGCTTCTATTAAATTTATATAATGTATTCATTTTAATTCTCGTTGAACATATCTGCTATCATCCCGCTTAAATAAATACCTAAGCTGGCGATTATTTACCTGTGAATCGATAGAAATCGAAGCATTTCACATTTATCACTTAAAATTTATGATTTGTATGTGATAATATGTTTTCGATACCAAAATACAATATTCTTTACAAAATAAATCAGGTTATAGATTTTTCCTTCGTGAACGAAACATGCAGCGACCTCTATTCGCTCGATAATGGCAGACCTGTAAAAAACACGTCTTCTTTTTCCATATCTAGGTCCTCCAGGTTCTTTTTCAATTAATTTTTAATAAGGTTTTCTTTTTCTCCAGAGCAGTATCATATCATATGCTACAACCAGCCCTCCCAGAAGTGCAATAACTCCCCCTATAGTCCTCCAGCCATAGAAAGGCAGCAGCAAGTTCTGAACTTCCATGAAGCTCATTCCCTCCAGCCTCTGCAGCTGTACCTGGATAATCCCGGCCAGCAGGAGTGCAAGTATCATATTCAAAAATCCCAGAACCAGTAACCAGAACCCCATCTTACCAATAAATTGTGAAAAGTCGAGCCTGCCTGAAAGTGCAGGTACTGCAAGGTATCCAAGTCCCAGTACAAGGAAAAGATAGGTACCTGGAGTTGCGAAGTGAGCATGCGAGGCCGTGATCTGGGTGCCGTGAGTAAAGAAGTTGATCTGCGGCAGTGTGTGGATGAAGCCCCAGACTCCTGCGCCAAACAGATTTCCCAGCGTCGCGCCGATTATCATATAGAGAGCGATCCGATTTGGAATTGGTTTCTTGTTCTCCTTTAGATCTTTAAATGCTGACCATGCCATCAGAAACAGGGGCACAGGTTCAAGGGCGCTGAACAAACCGCCCAGGAAGAGCCAGAAATCTGGAGTGCCGATCCAGTAATAATGGTGCCCCTGACCAATTATTCCCGTGATGAGAACAAGTGCAACCTCAATGGCAAGATATTTCTCAATGATCTCGCGACGAACATCAGTGATTGAAAGGAGTATCAGTGCAATCGCCCCTGCTGCTATGAGTTCAAATGTGGCTTCGACCCAGTAGTGCACCACCCACCACCTGAAATACTCTGCCGCAACAAGGCTATTAAACCATATCTCACCAGGAATGTACATCAGTATGGAACCGATGGCACCTGCTGCCAGGACAAGCATTGGAGAACTCATCGGTCTTTTCCTTTGATGGATCGTTATTCCCACATTATAGACCACACTTAAAAGTCCCAGTGTGAGCAGTACATCCCAGAACCTGCCTGCTTCAACATATTCCCTTCCTTCCACCAGCCACCAGTTCTTGCCGGTGAAGAAAAGTTCAGAAATGATTATACCTGTACCGATAAGCAACAGGAACCAGAACTGTAAATCAATAAGCACTGGATACTTTACATCTCTTCCAACCTCTTCTGGCAGGAGATAATAAAGTCCACCGATAAAGCCAAGAAGCAGCCAGAGAACCATTACGTTAAGGTGAAGAGATTTTAGGATATCAAAAGGAACAGGAATACTTGATGTTCCCCTTAAGATGAAATCAAAACTCATGAGGAGACCGAGTATCATCTGGAAAATAAAAAGGAGAACTGCTGTAACAAAATATTTTCCAGTCCTGCTCAATGAAGAATATTCATTCATATTTTTCCCTCCTTCTCTCGCTCATATACAATAATTATGCCAAATACAAGAAGATTAAAGAAAATGATACCCAGTACGATCTGCCAGATACCTGAAGGAGATATATGTTCAGCCTGGACGCCATCAATATTTCCGTCACGATCCCATGAACCATTATTAGGCCAATCGTTGGTGTCCAGCATTTGCGCATATTTCAGAAAAGCTACCGTTCGATAAGCATCTTCCTCACTCATCCCCCTATCCCTCATAGGAGGCATACCTTTTGCAGGAATTCCCGAGAGGAGATATGCCGCAAGGGCGGCATCGTTTCCATTCATTCTTCTATAAACTTTGGTGAGGTCAGGTCCGAAGTATGCTCCATTCCCCACAATACTGTGGCATCCCATGCACTGATACTGCTCAAAGGTTCTCTTCCCTTCGATCGCATTGTAATTATTTCCCTGAAAACTGACAGTGGCCAGGGACGGATCAGGATTATTGTTAGCAAAGTCAGTGTAGAACGAAAGAATGCTGTAAGGTATCATGAGGAGTGAAGGTATTATCAGAGCGATCAAAATAATCCTCAAATTGTTCATCGCTCCTTCATCCCCTTTCCGAATAGATACAATACTAACGCAGTCAGAACTATTGAAATCGTTATTATTACCATTCCCGCAGGTGTATAATACCAGGGTTTGCCAGGCGGCTGGACTCCAACAGATGGAACTGTTGCAGGTGATGGGAACTCCCCGGGATAATCTTTGAACTGGAATGTCCAGATATACTTCACTGCATTCCACCTCTCATTTTCTGAAAGAGAGTTTTTCCATGAGGGCATTGCAGTCCCCTCAACACCATTGCTAATACTTTTGAAAAACATTTCCGGCTCTTCGCGTACCATCATGCTTACATTTGCAAAATCAAAAACACCAGTAAATCCTGAACCGTTACCGTTCGTACCATGGCATGAAGCACAGTTTTTCAGGTATATGTTTTTTCCCTCTTTAACGCCATCCCTATCTGCCCAGAATGTCCAGCTGTATGCAACAACATCCCATCTCCGGGGAACAGAAAGTTTTTCAAATGAGGGCATTGCAGTATCAGGGACGCCGTTCGTGACGGCATTGAAAAATACTGTTAAGTTTTTATATATCATCTTTTCATGATCAGTAAAGTTAAAAGCTCCTTTCAGAGCTGTGCCATCTCCTTTTTCGCCATGGCAGCCAGCACAGTTCGAATTAAAAATCTCGCGTCCTGAACTGACTGAAGGTCTTTCAACCTGATACTCACCTGAAGCCGCGATAGAAAAAAATAGACTGAGAATAAACACCCAGGATATTATCCGTATTTTCCCCATCATGCCACACCTCATACAAATCCCATTAGTATGTTTATCCATTAACCTCATATAAATCTTCCTTATGGAATCACTCATTTCAAGTCTTCGAGAAACATCTTTAAAGCTGCCGCACTGTTATGTTTCCTATCCCTCGCTGCATAAACAAAGGTAATAGTCCCCTCTCTGTTTTTTTCTTTTAGCATATTGATCAGGTCCTTCTTTTGATCCAGTTCCTCTTTGTAGCGTTCACAGAAACCTTTCCACTTTTTTGGATCATGAGCGAACCATTTTCTCAATTCAGGACTCGGAGCTGCATCCTTCAACCACATATCTATTGCTGCGCGCTCTTTTGCAAGACCTCGCGGCCAGAGCCTTTCCACCAGTATCCGCACACCATCTTCCTCTGCTGGATCTTCATAAACTCGTTTCAGTTTTATCATACTTTTCCTACAATTTCTGAATTCTTCGACTCCGCCGCATCCATGTGGATGATGCAATTGAAAATATAATGATGCCAAGGGCCAATGACAGATCCTGGTAACTCCCTGTTTCAGGCGAAAAGAGTCTGGGAATGGCTTCCTTGTATAGTTCGAAACTCGTAAATGAAATGAATATGGTAGCTGCTACAAGAGCTGCAACGTTCTGCGCTCTGCCGTAACCGAACAATGCGAATACAATGATGTAGATCCCGAGTACTGTCTTGAGCGATCTCACTTCACTTTCCCGGGAGGAACTTTTTGTTTCTTTCATTTATCCCAACCATCTCATTAGGAAAGACTAATGTATTACTAAATTAATATTTGGTTGTAGACTTAAAGGGTTTACATGTAAAGTAATTAGGAGAGTGGTTAGAAATGGTTGAATCTCAAATACTGAACAGTATTTACAATATGTACGGAGAATTAATAACATTTATCCCAACCATAATAGCAGTCATAGTACTGGCAATTGTAGGATGGATAGTAGGTAAGACCCTGGGAAACATCGGATCTAAAATATTGGATAAGATAGGACTCGATGATCTGATCGATAAGACAGTTCTGGGGGATATGATCAAAAAAAGTGAAACGAGTACAGTGGGTTTATTTGCGGGCATAATCAGGTGGTTCATTTACCTTATTTTTGCTGTGATAATTATTGACCTGCTGAAAATAGAAGTTGTAGCAAACTTTATCACCCTGATCATATCGTATATCCCGTTGATCATATCAGCACTTATCGTACTGATCATAGGTTTGCTGATCGTTGATCTAATAGCCAACCTGATCAAAAAGGTCCTGATTGGCACTGGTATGGATGAGAAGATAATGAAAAGTGGGGTGGGCGAGGCCCTGAAAGCAGGAGGTATATCGGCATCAGGTATCATTGCGGGTCTGGTAAAACTGTTTGGTTATCTAATATTTATAACCGCAGCAATGGAGATCATGCAGTTCACGATGCTGACGGCTTTCCTGATAGATATTATTAACTACCTGCCCAATCTGTTCACAGGTATCCTGATATTGATAGTCGGATTACTGGCCATTGATTTCCTTATGGATTATATACAGTCTACCATGAAGGGAATGAATGTAAAAGAAGCTGATGTGATAATGCCGCTGCTTAAAGGTTTCCTGTTCCTGCTGGTAATCCTGCTTGCTCTGGATACCATGCTGATCAGGACCAGTATCTTCTATGTATTCCTTGAACCGCTGGCCTGGGGATTCGCAGTTGTGGTTGCATTCAAATGGGGCATCAAAGAGGCCATAGTGGCTTATGCAGAGGCCAAAAAGTAGGCCTCATTTTTTTTTTTCAGGTAGGGTTCAATACTGCTCCGCAGTAATCGCAATCCAGCAACAGGTCATTCAAGGTGGTAAGCACCTGTGCGTCACGGCTGCGGTTTCGGTACACTGTGATACCTTTACAGCCAAGTGTACAGGCCAGCCTGAATGCCCTTGCCACATCATCCTTAGTCGCCTCCTCCCTGAAGTTTATGGTCTTTGACACCGCATTGTCCGCATATTTCTGGAAAGCTGCCTGAATACGGATATGCCATTCATACCCGATATCATGTGCTGTCACGAATAGTTTTTGTACTTCAACAGGCACCTCATCCATACCTTGTACAGACCCGGCTGAGGCAATCCTTCTGACCAGTTCGTGTGAAAAGAAATTCTCCTCTCTGGCAATCTGCTCAAAATAAGGATTGGTGACCATGAGATGCTCATCTTCCATTATGGTCCTGATGTATGAAACTGCATATAACGGCTCGATCCCGCTGCTACATCCTGCAATAATACCGATAGTACCAGTAGGTGCAATGGTCACCCTGGTTGCATTTCGCACTTTAGGCTTGCCAGGACTGTTATATATACTCTTATCAAAGTTCTCGAACACACCTCTGCGTTTTGCGATCTCCTCAGACATCCTGGTGGCCCTGCTACTGATAAAATCCATTATCTCCTCTGCGGTCCTCACCGCTCCAGTACTGTTATAAGGTATACCCAACCTGATGAGCATGTCAGCAAATCCCATAACTCCCAGCCCGATCTTGCGGTTACCTTTAACCATACGGGTGATCCGGCCCAGCGGGAACTGTTCCATATCGATCACATTATCCAGGAATCGTACTGCAACGTCCACAGTATCCCCCAGTTTCTCAAAATCTATACTCCCGCCTGATACCATTGTGTCCAGGTTGATGGAACCCAGGTTGCAGGCTTCATAGGGGAGGAGAGGTTGTTCCCCGCAGGGATTGGTGGCTTCGATGACCCCAATTTCAGGGGTTGGATTGTCCCGGTTTATCCGGTCAAGGAACAAAACCCCTGGCTCCCCGCAAGCCCAGGCCGACTCTACCATACACTCGAATATCTGGATGGCATCCCTCTGTTCAGTGGCCAGGCCGGTACGGGGATTTACCAGATCATAACTTTCACCCGCCTCAACAGCTCTCATGAAGCTGTCGGTCACACCCACTGAAAGATTGAAATTAGTAAGTACACCGGCTTTACATTTCGCAGTTATGAACTCCACAATATCGGGATGGTCCACCCTCAATATGCCCATATTGGCCCCCCGCCTGCGGCCTCCCTGTTTGATGGCCTGGGTGGCTGCATCGAACACCTTCATGAACGACACCGGGCCGCTGGCAATCCCACCAGTACTGCCTACGATGTCGCCTTTAGGCCGCAATCTGGTGAAACTGAAACCCGTACCTCCGCCACTTTGATGTATTATTGCTGCGCTTTTGAGGGTCTCGAATATCTCGTCAAGGGAATCCCCAACGGGAAGTACAAAACAGGCTGCCAGTTGTTTCAGCCGTGTACCGGCGTTCATTAATGTAGGGGAATTAGGCAGGAACTCAAGACGGGACATGACCGAATAGAATTCCTGTTCAGACCCGGCAATATCTCCATACAGTCCATCGGCAGATGCCACATACCGGGCAACTCTGAGAAACATTTGTCCAGGTGTTTCGATTACTTTGCCGAGCTCATCCTTTAGAAGGTACCTGCGTCTCAGCACGTTCAATGCATTTTCTGAGAGTTCCACGATTTACCACCCCGATACAATTCATTACACAATATTATATAATTCAATTCCAATTAACATTAATGTTGGTGAAGTCAGACATGGAAATGCTGCTACATATCTGTTGTGCCCCCTGCGCCACATATACCGTGCAGGCACTGCAGAACGAAGGTTTCGGGCCGGTGGGGTATTTTTATAATCCCAACATCCATCCCTTCACCGAGTACCGTCGCCGTCTGGAGACACTGCAGCAGTATGCTGAGGCCGTGGAACTGGAGGTTGTATACCGTGACGAGTACATGCTTGAGGATTTCATTAAACAGGCGCTTGAGGTGGAAGACAGGTGCCAGCTCTGCTACACCCTCAGGCTGGAAGCAGCAGCAAGGCAGGCATCTGATATGGGTGTTCCGGTGTTCACATCTACGTTGCTCATTTCTCCTTACCAGAAACATGAGATGATAAAAGATATCGGTGAAGGTCTTGCATCAGATTACGGGGTGGATTTTTTTTACCGGGATTACCGTCCCGGATATAAGGAAACCTACCAGATGTGCAGGGAGCTGGAACTGTACCGCCAACCCTATTGTGGATGTATCTTTAGTGAAAAGGAGAGATATTACCGAAAATTAGTAGAGGTATGAACATAGAAAACATTCATAATCTTGCCAGAGGTGTGAGATCGAGCTGTGAAAGAATCGATGAAATTGATTTGGGTAAATGATCTGCGAATGTAATATATGTATTAACTATCATTTTAGGATCATAGTTTAGGAAAAGAACCAATAGAAAAAATATTTAGTTATCTACATTCCTGTGGTATTTCATATGAAGC
>JAMJFV010000052.1:4807-12978 GCA_023544495.1 ANME-2 cluster archaeon | reverse complement strand
AAAAGCACGGCAGCTGTCTATCCGGGCCATGTATGAAATGGAGTTCTATTCCAGGGAATTGTCTGAAAAATATGATATTGAGATCGCACTGGCTCGGACTCCTGCCGAAACTACTTGCCAGCGCTTTGCAGTATCAGACATGCTGCACAATGAATATAAGGAATTTGCTGAAGTTGTGATCAAAGGTGATCTGGAGGCCGCAAAATCCCGTCTTAACGAAACCCGCGACCTCCCTGTCTATTACACCAACGGAACTCATGTGCCCCCTGGAGCAAATGTTTCCCTGCCCGAAAGGATTGATATTGAACATGTCTTCTTCCCTATCGTAGATGGCGGGAATATTCTGCACATCTTTATGGGAGAAGGACATCCGGACCCCCAGGGCCTTAAAGAATTCGCAATGAACCTGGTCAGGAATACCCAGGTAGGATATTTTGCTTTTACCAAGGATATGACGGTGTGCATGAATGATTTCCATGTGGCAGGCGGACTGCTGGATGAATGTCCAAACTGCGCTTCGAGTAATGTTGAACACCTGTCCAGGGTGACCGGGTATATACAGGCTGTTGATGGTTGGAACAATGGAAAGAAACAGGAATTGAAAGATAGGCGCAAGTATGGTGCTGCCGATATGACGTAGATTGCCTTTAATGCAGGTCTATTGAGGTAGATATTGCAAGGATGAGTGAAATGGGTATGCAATTTTCGAATTATTTCGAGAATTGGCAGGAAGTTCAACTATTTACTCATCATTATAATGACTATAATTATAAAAGTGATTATATATTTCCACATGAAATAAAGGGGTTGTAACAATTAATCATCATAATTGTACAAAAGTAATGGAAATAATTGTACATATCCTTACGAATAGCCTGAGTGGACATTATTTCCTGCGCATACATACAATGAACAGTGCGACCAGACCGGCTATTGAACTAAAACCGGGTGAATCCTGCGCAGTTCCCGTTGTATACCAATAATTCTTAAAAACATGCCATGCCTTTGATAGAAATTTCCATATGCAGTCAAAGAACCACCTATGGCTGGGGTGGATAATCCGACAATCTCTGTTGTTCATCATTATACTCTTAGTTATAAATAATAAGCCGAACACTATATATTGAATATTGATATTGGGCTGGGTATAAAAATGGTTATTAGTATTGGCAACAGGTTAATTTGTCCAGGATTAAGGTGATGCTAAAATCCTGAAAAGCAGTAAGCCAAACGTTGAGATTTAACGAAAAAAAGGAATATGGCAGTTTCAGGAAGACATCATTTATTATACCTATTCAATAAAAATAATAAGGTGTTCACGTATGGAAAATTCAAAGTTTAATGATTTACAAATATCAAAAGAGATACTCCTCGCGATCAAGGATATGGGTTTTGAGGAACCCACCCCGATACAGGCTCAATCCATCCCGCACATGCTCAATGGGAAGGATCTGATCGGACAGGCGCAAACCGGTACCGGGAAGACTGCTGCTTTTGGAATTGCAACACTGGAAAAGGTCGATCAGGGGAATAAGGCACTGCAGGCTGTGATATTGTGTCCCACACGAGAGCTGGCTATCCAGGTATCTGAGGAACTGAAAATGCTGTCAAAGTATCAAAAGGCTGTCAGGATCCTGCCAGTGTACGGCGGACAACCTATTGACCGTCAGATCAAAGTGTTGAAAAAAGGTGTGCAGGTCGTGATTGGCACTCCGGGTCGTATTATGGACCATATGAAGCGTCGTACGTTGAAGATGGATAGTGTCAGGATAGTCATTCTTGATGAGGCAGATGAAATGCTGGATATGGGATTCAGGGACGACATTGAAAATATTGTTGAGACAATGCCCGAACACAGACAGACCATTCTGTTTTCTGCAACAATGTCAAAGGCAATTTTGAATCTCGCGAAAAAATACCAGAAAGAACCTGAAATGATAAAATTGGTGCACAAGGAGATGACCGTTCCCAATGTTGAACAAGTTTATTTTGAAGTCAAACAACACGCAAAACCAGAGGTTCTGTGCCGGTTAATGGACCTTCACAATTTTAATCTGTCTCTCGTGTTCTGCAATACCAAGAAACGTGTGGATGAACTGGTTGAAGACCTTAAGACAAAAGGATATCTGGCTGAAGGATTGCATGGTGATATGCAGCAGAACCAGAGAGACCGTGTCATGTCAAGGTTCAGAAGTGGTGATATAGAGGTCCTGGTGGCAACTGATGTGGCGGCGAGAGGGATCGATGTAGGGGCTACTGATGCTGTGTTCAATTTTGATATGCCTGCAGATGTCGAATATTATGTACACAGGATTGGACGGACAGCCAGGGCCGGAAAAGCAGGGCATGCATTTACTTTTGTAACAGGCAGGGAAGTGCGCAGAATCAAAGGGATTCAGAAATTCACAGGAACTAAGATCAAATCCCAGATGGTCCCATCTGTCAGTGACGTCAATGAGGTCAGGATAAACCAGCTTCTCGGAAAGGTCAAGGAGACCATTGATGCCGGACATCTGGCCACATACAGCAATCTGGTTGAAAAGCTCATCCAGGAAGATTATGCTTATTTTGATGTGGCTGCTGCATTGATGAAGATGGTAGTTGGCGATACTAACAAAAAGTAGGTAATTACTATTTCTGAATGGCAGACCTCCAGCTTTTACAGGGGAGATCAATTTGCAGGATGAACTATTCCATGCCAGGAGAGAGCACAATTACACGAGAATTGAAACATGGATAACAATCACCAGAGGATTTGAGCCTCCTGGAACAATACAGAGAAGATGAACAATGATAAACATTGTAAATCTGTAACATTATTATTATTAGTATCAGTATAAATATATTGACAATGTTTATATCTCATGACGTCAAAGATATATGTATGGAGGTTAAGAATAAAATTTATTTCGCGATTATTCTTCTGTTTTTTTACTTTGGAGATTTAATAACAACGTATGTTGGACTACAAAATGGGGGATATGAAGGCAATACAATATTGGCTTTCATTGGATTTTATGGAGTAATAGTTGTCAAAACTTTTTACATGATCATGGTCCTTTTTTTTATATCGTATTTAGAAAAAAAGAAAGAATATGCCCAAGAAATTGGAGTTATGATTGGGGCAATTTTAGCCTTTGGATTATTCACTGTTTTTAACAATATAGGACTATATAGTTGAAATGAACGCTTAACCTCATTCAATAAATATCCAGAGATCGCTATTCAAACCAGTCATAATACTAAAATACAGTATCCAGAAATTTGAAATCGTAAAGAATCTTAGTTATACAATGCGATGGACACTCCCCCTTCTTGTGATAGTTATGCTGATATACTTCAGGAAAAGTGCCATTGATATATTTATTTATATGGCAAAGAATCCCCCATTTTATGCTAAAAAAGTACCCAAGAGTGCTTAAGATAATTCTTAAGGTGGGTGCGATGTTATATTTTATGTTGAAAATCCGCAGGAGCTGATGAATGAACTGGGGGCGAGGCAAATGACCTTTAATCTCGAACTTATAAAGAAACTGAAGGGCAGGAAGGTCATGGGCTGGTGCCCGCAAAAGGATTTCGATTTTATGCACGCCGGGGATACAAAACACAAAACAGACATACATGATTTGTGTGCCGGATATGGTGATGCACAAAACAAGCGGTGGAAAAGATGCTTGTGAACGTCTCTATTCCGGATCAGGGCATGGGACGAATTTTATATAGTCAATTTACTTTTAATAGTTTTAATATATCTGATGCCAACCTGTTTTAGCTTAACAGTTCGATGATGTAAAAAATAATAAGACTGGATAATCATTTGTACTATAAAGATAATAGGTCGATTAATGAGTGATGAAAAATTACGTGCTTACATTACTGAGCGTCTTGATAAGGGGCGCATGGCCGATGCTATTGAAGCTGCAAAGATGGGAAACGTACCACTCTCAGAAGAAGAACTCAAAGGATACATTTACCATTATCTGGAGAATGGCTGGATATCCAGGGCAATTGAAGGTGCCAGGGTCGTAGGGATTGAATTGCCCGAAGAATTGCTTATCGGCTGGCTTGCAAAGTATCTCGAGGAAGGCCAGATCTATTCTGCCATAGATGGTTCAAAAGTAATGGGAATACCCCTTCCACAGGATAAACTCGTTGCCACTGCCTGTAAGTGTCTTTTTGAAGGAAAACTTGCGCATGGATTGAAGGCTTATGAAATTGCAGGCGTGACCCCGCCTGAAGAAGAACTCATTATATGTGCCCGGAAATGTTTTGAAGGAGGTAAGTTACAGGACGGTCTTGAGGCGTACAAAACAGCAGGCAAGAAACCATCAGCACAGGAACTTACGATCTGTGGGGACTCCTGTTTTGAGTGGGGTCTGGTCTCCAGTGGTTTAGAAGCATACAGGATGGCGGATATTACCCCTCCAAAAGAGAAACTTATCGAATGTGCCAATATATGCATGATAGAAAAACGCAAGGCTGATGCACGAAAAGCAATGGTGGAAGCAAATAAGATACCGGATTGAATATTTCTCACGGATTGAAAACGTATCAGGCAAACAATACACATTCCATATTTTTTTAGGACATTCTGATATATTGTTTTGGATAAGGTTTAGACATTAAGTGGCGGGCAGCCACCAACTGAACCACTTCTTTTGGCAGTGAGAAATAAGATATGGGGTCATCACATGTTTCTACTTTTTTCCTCAATATCCTGACTTCATTGCTTTGTTCCAATTCACCCAGTATTATCAGAGCATTAGACCTTGCACCTTCAATGGCTTCTGCCAATTGTTCCGCATTTTGGATGTACTCATATATTCCCTTCACTTATTTTTTCTTGGCCATATTTGTTTTTTGCATTCGTCGAAAAAGTCATGTTTTATATGCACTCATGAAATGACCATGTGCCTGAAGATGGATGTGATTTTTCAGTAATATGCTGTAATAATACTGAAATCTATTCATTAGATTATATTTTTAATCACGTAACTTTCTCATTCTGAGACTTTTAGGAACTTTCCTTATATACCTTGACATCTGGATAAAATTGTATGTTGGGATATGATTCATGAAATTTGGTAAAATTAGGTTGTAGTATTCACATCCTGATAATTTAATAGAATAAGGTTACATACTTATAATCTAAAAAAATAATGTTGGATACTTATAATTGAGATAATAAAGGTGCTCACGTATCAGATAATAATGTTAGATACTTTTCATTTAAGAAGGTTACATACTTATAATTTATAATAATAATAAGGGCTTATAATTTATGATAATAAGTTTATATACTAATAATACACTGTACTCTCTACTCTAATATTATGGGATATTCTTATAATGCAGTATAATAAGGTTGCAAACATATAATGGAGTACAAAAAGGTTTGTCGAATCATAATCAGACACACTCTGGTATGGTCTGAAATGTATAATTACATCAGGATGGTGCATGTATGACGGACGGAAAAATATTCGCAGTTCTAACAGGTGATCTGGTCGGGTCATCCAGGTTTGAAATAGAGACAAAACGCGATGAAGTGCTATCCATCCTTAAAGATTCATTTAAAAAGGTGGAATCAAGTATAATTGCATCCCACTTTGCAATTTATAGAGGCGACAGTTTCCAGGGTGTGTTATCCAGTCCTGAAGAAGCTCTTAAAGCTGCACTGATAATTCGTACCAATTTGCTTTCAAATCCAATTGAAAAGAATATCCGCATGGACGCCAGGATAGCTATTGGCCTGGGAAAAATCGAATATTTGCCTGAGGATAAGGTTGGCGAAGGTGATGGCGAGGCATTCAGGAACTCTGGTATGGAACTTGACAGGATGAAAAAAAGAGAGCGGAATTTAACAATAAAGACCCCATGGCCTGATATAGATACAGAACTACAAACTGAATGTGCCCTGTTCAATGCGTTAAGTCACCGATGGACCAGGGAACAGGCCGAAGCGATACTGTATCAGGTACAGGGATATACACAGGATGAAATCGCAAAAAAGTTGAACATAAGCCAATCTGCAGTGTTCCAGCGCCTGAGAACGGGCGGCTCATGGGCAGTTCAAATATTCCTGGAGCGCTTCAAAGCAGTCATTCAGTATAAGGTTAAAGACTTATAATAGTAAATAATACTAATGGAGGCTTATAATGTTAACCCAAATGGAGATATCATTACTCATTCGCTTAATCATAGCCCATCTTCTTACTGATTTTGTATTCCAGAGCGATTCATGGGTGAACAGGAGGTTTAAGGACGGCTGGCATTCACGATACCTCTATATACATGGTGCAATTGCAGGAATTTTAGCATATCTTTTCTCCGGACAGTGGAATTTGATATGGATTCCTTTTGCTATTGCCGCCACACATATTGTAATTGATGGCTTCAAGGCCAACTATGAGGACAATACCCGATCCTTTTTGTTGGACCAATTCGGGCATTTTGCAGTTATCCTGGCTATATGGGTTTGGATAATACATCCGGGACCTGATGATATAGCAATAATGGGGCAGGTATTCCTTCCCGGCACAAAGATATGGGTGATACTGACAGCGTACATTATTGTGATCTGGCCCGGTAGCGTGCTGATCAGTAAGTTGACAAAAAAATGGAGAATGGCCGTCATCGAAAAAGAGACTGTACACACCAAAGAAAAGAGCCTGGAAAATGCCGGACGGTGGATAGGCAGGCTGGAACGCTTTTTAATTCTTACCCTTGTCCTTTTAGAACAATATCAGGCAATCGGTTTACTGGTAGCTGCAAAATCAATTTTCAGGTACAACGAATCGCGCGATGTTGGCGAATATATCCTGATAGGTACATTGCTCAGTTTTACGATCGCAATCTTTGTAGGGTTAACGGTAAGTCTGGTTCTCTAGCGCATGTTTTGAAAATCTGCTGGTAACTTCCCGATGATCTGAGTCCGTCCACTTCCTGATGTGTCTTCTATCTCCGGTATCCCTATTCACATTTCTCGATACCCGGACCGGAACCGTCAAGTTCGCTCCCTATGGCTCCTATCTCAACCAGTTCATCTACAAAATCACGGATCTCCCGCGCATACTTACCACCTTCACTGGCAGCCAACCACGCAGTCCTCACGCGCCCGGGGTCAATCCCCCTATCTGCCAGCATACCTTTCAGGATATCCATCCGCTGTTGTGCCTTCACATTCCCTGACTGGTAATGGCATTCGCCGAACCGGCATCCTGCTACCAGCACACCATCCGCGCCACCTTTCAGGGCCTCCAGTACAAATGACGGGTTCACCCTGCCTGCGCACATCACACGGATGTTTCTGACATTGGTCGGATACCCTGTACCCAGCGAACCAGCCAGGTCAGCGGCTGCATAACTGCACCAGTGGCACAAAAAAGCAATGATGAGCGGTGTCTCTTTAATGTCCTGCGTGGCTGCACGTACCTGTGCCAGTATCTGGCTGTCAGTGAAATGCCTGGGCTGAAGGGCTCCCCGGGGACAGGCAGCAGCGCAGGCACCGCATCCGCTGCAGGTTAACTCGTCCACCACAGCCTTGCCGTCTACCACTGTTATCCTGTCATAGATACATACCTCCTCACAGAGCCGGCATCCGGTACACAGTTCATCAATGACCTCAACCCCCATCACATCTTTAGGGATACTGCCACTGCTCAATATACTCATAGCCCTGGCAGATGCGGCAATACCCTGTGCAATGGATACCTGGATCTCCTTGGGACCAGAAGCACAACCTGCAACGAACACGCCCCTCGTATGGGTGTCCACCGGGCGCATCTTGGGATGGGCTGCCTGGATGAACCTGTCCTGCCGCCGGCTCAGGTTCAGGGTATTAACAATTTCACTGGCATGAGGATTGGGCTCAAGGCCCACTGAGAGCACTACCAGGTCCACAGTCTCGTCCACGATCTCTCCGGTCATAGTATCTTCATAGGTGATGACAGCTTCGCCATCAACCTCTTTTACAGATGCCACCCTACCCCTGATGAATTCTACACCCTTTTCCTGGTTCCTGATATAATATTCCTCGTAGTTCTCGCCACCGGCCCTGATGTCGATATAATGTACACTGACCTTTGTATCAGGGTTCCTTTCCCTGATAAGCCCGGCGTTCTTTATGGCAGTCATGCAGCACACCCTGGAACAATACGGGTTGCCCACAC